>ASPA01000049.1 GCA_000405605.1 Atribacteria bacterium SCGC AAA255-G05 | reverse complement strand
TACACCTTTTTATTATTTTTTTACAATCCTCCTCTGGTTACTTGTCTTATTGCTAACAAAAGAAGGTATTAATAATATACAATATTTTTCTTCTAACTACCCCACTAAAGTTTACACTAACAACAGTATAGCGATATAAACCATAAAAACAGCGGCATTTATTGATCAGAAAGAGAATTTAATATTGTATGGACAGTAGGCACAGGTAAAAGTCATATGGCAACAGCAATTGGTGTTGCTGCCTGCAATAGAAATAAGAGGGTTAAGTTTTATCGGACGGCAGCACTTGTAAATGATCTTCTAGATGCAAAAGCAGGCGGAACCATAAAACGATTATTAAAGCAAATAGAAACAACAGACTTGTTGATATGTGATGAATGGGGATATATCCCCTTTGAAAAGGAAGGCTCACAATTATTGTTTCAAGTAATATCCCAGTGCTATGAAAGGAGGAGTTTAATTATTACAACCAACTTGAAATTTAGTAAATGGAATGGCATATTCTATGATGAGAAGCTAACCAGTGCCATTATTGATAGAGTCATACACCACAGTTATTTATTAATATTAACTGGTAATAGTTATAGGCTAAAGAATTCAACCATTAATAGTTAAAAATGGAAACTGGGGTGCTAGAAAATTAATCTTCCGAATGCTAGAATTTTTACTTGCCAAAAACATGGTATCAGAATCAGTATGTCAGCCAAGGGTAATCCCTATGACAATCCTTTTGCTAAATCATTTTTTAAAACCCTCAAACAGGAGGAGGATACCTATGACAATATGAAATTTATGCTTATGTCATTGAGAGAATTCCTCGTTTTATTATTGATGTGTATAATATAAAGAGATCGCATTCCTCTTTGGGCCATCACCTCCTGAGGAATACGAGAGGTTATTGGCTGACGATGTCTCTCAGGAAAGTTTGATAGCTTAGACTGAAAATGTCTAGTCTGAGGGGTGCACTCCATATAATTTATCAAAAGACTATGGTATTAGAAAGAGATCTTTATCTATATTAATTCGGGGTTAAGAAGTATCTAATCTAGACTACGAAACTTAAGATGTTTTGAAATCCAACCAATCACAAATACAGAAGCAATTAAAGCTAGGCCGACAATATCAGTTATAAAGTCAGACTTAATCATGCATAACGCGGCACCAAATAATAAAGCACGCTCGGCAAGACTAATTACCCTATCTCTTATCCAACCCTGTAGGCTCGTAGCTAGGGCTATAGTACCTATAATTGCTGTCGCAAAAGCCATTAAAATTCCACTTAACTTCCCTTGGCCGATCAACGTAGGTCCATAGGCAAACATGAATGGAATCAAATATGCAACCGCTCCTAATTTGACTGCTATAAACCCAACCTTCATTGCATTGGCATTGGCTAATCCAGCACCGGCATAAGCGGCAAGAGCCACTGGGGGAGTTATCGCTGAAAGACAAGCGAAATAAAAAACAAAAAGGTGAGCAGCTAATGGAGTAATTCCAATCTCAATAAGGGCTGGCGCAACAATCGCAGCACAAATGAGATAGCTAGCAGTCGTGGGCATACCCATACCAAGGATAAGAGCAGATACTGCAGACATAACCAGCACTAAGAAAGTACTCCCACCTGCTAAGGAGAGGATTGCTTCACTGGCTTTGAACCCAATTCCGGTCAGAAAAAAAACTCCAATGATAAGACCAGCGCAGGCACAAGCGCTTATAACAGTGAGTGAGGTTTTAGCCCCATCACACAACGCTTTAACTATTTTAGAAAGTCCCATGCGGCTTTCACGTCTAAAGGCTGTTACCACAAGGACTGAGGCTATTGCCCAAAGTGCAGATCGTATTACACTTGTCCTTAAAACAACAAGAGAAAAGATAAGTACTAATATCGGGGTCACAAGATATCCTTGGTCTCTTAATAGGCGTCTGAGGGAAGGAATTTCCTCTTTTTGTAATCCACGGAGTCCTAGCTTTCCAGCCTCCAGGTCTATCATTACATATAGCGATATGAAATATAGAATTGCTGGTATCAATGCCGAAACTGCTATTTTAAGATAACTTATGCCAAGAAGTTGCGCCATGATAAAGGCAGCCGACCCCATGATTGGAGGCATTATTTGGCCTCCTGATGATGCCACTGCCTCTACAGCTGCTGCAAATCCCGACTTATAACCAGTCTTTTTCATCATGGGGATTGTGATGCTCCCTGTTGCAATGACATTTGCAACTGAGTTGCCAGAAATTGTGCCAAATAATGCACTTGAAAATATCGCGACTTTTGCTGGACCGCCGCGTTGACGTCCAGTAATAGCAGTAGCTAGGTCAATAAGAAAAGGTCCTGCGCCTGCAGCGTAGAGAAATGCACTAAATAAAACTAAAAGAAAGACATAATAAGCTGATGCATATAGAGATACACCAAAAATAGCACTTGTGCTTGTACATTGGCTTATAATGGTAGGCCAAGAGTAATCTCTGTGCCCTAAAATTCCTGGGAGGACATTTCCATATCGGGCATACAATAAAGAGAGTATTGCTACTATTGGAAGAATTAATCCGAGAATTCGCCTAGTAATCTCAAGGATCAACAAGATTATTATAACACCGAAAATCAAGTCCAACTTAGTAGGAGCCACAATTATGCGGTATGATATTGCGTTTGCCTCTATAATAAAGTAAATCGCAGCCATCACTGCTAGAATAGCTGCTGCTATATCCCAGAATGATTGTTTATCTTGGGGAGACCTGGAAGTAGCTGGATAAAAAAACAAGGTAAGAACGACTCCAAAAACTAGGTGAAGGTGAAGGAAAACCCAAGGATCAATAGGATTAAATCCGAGCAGATATATATGAACCAAAGACATTATAATGCTTATAAGTATTACTGCTTTACCAAAAAGCCCTTTATTATCTCGAACCATATTTCTTACCTTCTTTTTATTATTTTCTTATAAATCTTATGAATCTAAATCATCTATTACCTTATATGTGGGGACATTTTCAAGGATATTTATTAACTTTTAAGCAAACTTAGTGTCTAGTAATCTATCTATGCATTTTTAATCAGGGGGCAACAAATTATCTGGTATTTCAATTCCTATTTCCCGATAATACTTCAGCGCACCAGGGTGTAAAGGAATAATAGAATACTTTATAGCTTCGGGAAAAAGCTGTTTAGCAACAGGATTTACCTTAACTAACGCATCCTTATTATTAAAAGTTTCCTTAACTAAATTGTATACCAAATCATCCGGAAGATCTGCACTAGCCACCATTATATTCCAAAAAGAAACAGTCTGAACATCTTCTTTTACATCCCTATATGTGCCTTTGGGAATGACGCCTGCAGAAAAATAAGGATATTCTTTTATTATCTTTTCTAAATCTGCATCTGACAATCCTATAAAACGTACCTTGTGTGTTGTTTCCAAATTAAGCATAAATGGTCCGGGCAAGCCAGTAACAGTAATATTTACATCAACTATACCATCTTTCAATGAATCAACTTGACTAGTCATAGATATCATACTAATTTTACTCGGTTCTATTCCTAGAAGTTTCAACACTGCTTTTCCTGCAATCTCACTAGTGTTACCTGGAGTGCCTGTGGTAACATGCGCTCCTTTAAGGTCATATATGCTCGAATAGGGATTCTTTTCTAATGTATAGATTTGCATGAAACTAGCATGTGAAGGAAAAATCGACCTAATTTTATCATGCTTCACTCCCTTTGCCCAGTCAAGGCCATGCCAACCCTGGTATGCAACACCGACAACTGCATACCCAAGATCCATTTTCCCTTGTTGAATAAGCTGGACATTTGTGGCTCCTCCTCCACCTTCCTGTACTGAGATATTTACTCCACTAAGCTTTTCTCCCATGATCTTAGCCCATCCTCCACCTAAAACAAAATATGTTCCTCCAGAAACAGAAGTTCCTAAAGTTAATCTTTTGGTTGAACTTCCAGCTGCTGAGATTGGCAAGAAAATAGTTAAGATAAATACAAGCACCAAAATTGTTATAAGATGAAAATTCTTTATTCTCATTATATTTTACCTCCTTAAATATTTAATAATTAACTCTGAAAGTAATTAGAAATATCCTGAAAATGCCCCACAAATATAATATTATCGTCCACTGCCACAATTTTTTGAATCCCAATTTTATATACAATTAATAATTTTCTGTACTTGGTTCAAAAGTTGAGTCAAAGCTTGGTTGATAGTGTCTCTTCTGTGCTGTACCTGGCTACAATTCTCTTTCAGCCTAATTTTGGCATTGAAAATCATTCTTTTAACTTCTCTTTTTGAAGGTCCTCCGAGCGAAATATGACCATTCATATAACTATCAGGGGCAAGTATTGACCTAAGATTTAATGCATCGTAATAGTTTAGTTTTCCAAAATCTTATTTTTGAAAAAAAGTTAATAAATTTCTGATATTCCTTTGGACTCCATCTCATTTTTATGATAAGAAAAAATTATGGATGAGACAATGACTCTTCAAGGAGTGTTACTTATTTTATAATACAAATCTTCAATTAAAAATTGAAAAATAAGGGATGACTACAATTACATCAGAATAACTTTCATATTACCTATAGATAAACCTCTTTGTCATTACCTAATTTCACAATAACTATTTTACAAAATTAGTTATTTCACTAACAAAATCCTTGTTACTAAAACCTAACTTATCAAGAGATAATCCAATATCCCTAAGATCTACATCCATAAATAATGAAGCAGTATTTATTAGGCTATCAATATACGGAGTAGTTATTTCTAGTCCTCTTGCTAAGTTAGCTAATGGGACTAATCCATATGGAAAGTCTTCAAAAATATATCTATGATTGGTTAAATCTTTAGGGGCTTTCCCTGTTTGGTAAGGAATATTATTATGGATGCCATCATAAATTTTTTTCTCTTTGACTCCATACCATCTTAATAATAATTCTTGTACAGAAGATAATTTTAAATTTAATTTTTCCCCAATTTCTAATCTTTCATTATCTATTTTTTGAATAAAATGGGCAACTCTTTTTGAAGTTCCATCCGGATAAAAAAAGTGATCTTTCTTTTCCTCCATAATCCCAGCATTAAAAAGTGTAATAGATGGATGAAACATAGGATTTATATTGTTCAAATCTACTTCAAGAATGTTTTCCCCTTTTAAAGAATTTGGGTATATTTTCTTAACCGTGTCATATAATTCTTCTGTTCTTGAACTCGACAACGCAGCTACTTTAACAACCTTTTTAATACCTCTCACATCCAGTTTACCATCACGAATACATCTAACTGCATATGGCAATATTTCGTATTCCCCAATAATTACATCTTTTTTTACTTTATTTTTTTCGAATATATTATGAAATTCAAAAGCTCCCCAATAGCCAGGAATCAACAAAATCATCTGGCCATCTTCAACAAAATCAGAAATATCCGCTGCAACTTTATGATGACCCCAAGCTGTTGTAATAACAATTATTAATTTACAATCTTTTATGGTTTCCTCAATATTTGAACATATTACAATATTCTTTGCAAAACCACTTAATTGATTAGTTAATTCAATACCGCCATTTTTAGCTATATTGTCTAATCTGTTCTTGTTAATATCATAGATTCTTACCTCATTACCTGATAAAGATAAATGACCTGCTGCAGTTTGTCCTCCATTGCCAACTCCAATTATAGCAATTCTCATAAATATCCTCCATTTTTTATTAATTTTTAAACTTTAACATCTTTTTTTAACAAATTTTCAATAAAACGACACCACTCCCAATATTTCAAAGTACTTTCATATTTCCATATATACAACTCCCCCCCCCTATAATCTATTCTCTAAATTTCATTCTCATCAATTCCCCCCCCCTATAATCTATTCTCTAAATTTCATTCTCATCAATTACTAATTCATAGCCAACTCCACCTTTTTCAGAATTGTTAGGAAAAAGACTGAATATTTCCTTTCTATGTCTAGTACAATGGGTTGGCACTATCAAAGGAATCCCACCTTTTCCTGAGGATTTTAATGCTGCAAATTTCAAAAAACCTGAGAAATCATTAAGCATGTTTATGGTTAAAGTATTTAATAATTCGTACTCTTGAAAATCATGGAATCCTCCTATTAATGCATATACCTTTCCAATATCATTGGCAGAATTTAATATGTTGCCTATTCCTGAATGACCACAACCTACAATAACTATTACCCCTTTACGAGATTTAATAATCAATGACTGTTCCTTAATTAATATTTTTTGATTTTCTTCTTTAGGAATAAATATCCCTTCTATTTCTCCTGTAGAAAAAATATTTCGACAAATTTGTACACTTTTTTCAACTGCATAAACTTTTTTTCTTAATTCTGTTTGTTGAGGCCCCAACCTATTAAGTAAATTTTTATAAAAAGATTTTGGAACAAAAATTTTAGGATTTGGGTTCAATGTAAGATAACGAGCAAGGCCTCCTTCGTGATCACCATGATTATGTGAAATGAAAATTATATCTGTATCTTGATAGTCTATTCCCAGTAATTTCATATTTGTAAGAAGCATATCTCCATCCCAGCCAGTATCAAATAATAGATTGTTGCTTTGAGTTTGAATGAAACAGGAAAAACCCATACTAGACTTTAGCCCCTTGTACTCATTTAAAATATAATTATCATAAACGATTGTGATCTTCATTTCCCGTTATCCCCCCTTTTTCGTCTTCTATTTTTTGAAGTAAAATAGATAAAATATGTATTTCATTTATTCATTTAATACTTTATTAAAGTATACTTTTTCACATTTCCTTCATTTAAATCAAACCCTAATCCAGGTTTATCAGATATTTTAATATAGCCATCTTTGTCTATGTTAATCGGTTCTTCTAACATTGCATCTCTTGTTGCTGGCGTCCAGGCAGGGGGATGATAATTATATTCCAAATAAGGTGCATCGATTGCTCCGGTTACTTGCAAAGTTGCAGCTAAAGCAATACCAGGACCCCAAAAGTGAGGTATACAGCTTTTTCCAAAGCTATCTGCCAAAAATGCAATTTTTTTAACTTCCAACATTCCACCACATATTTGAACATCTGGTTCAACAATATCTAATGCTCCCTTCTCTAACAATATTTTATAATTTTGCCATCCAAACATTCCACCTCCTCCTGCAATAGGAATATCAACAGATTCACAAAGCTTAGCACTTATTGTAGGATTATTAATATGAGGTAATGGCTCTTCTAGGAATTTTACATCATATTCCTCAAGAGTTTTAGCAAGTTTTATAGCTGAATATAAATCATACGGGTAATCTGTATCCCAAGCTTTCATCAAATCAACCATTATTTCTAAATTATTTCCAAATTCATTTTTAATATTTTTAATAATTTCAACAATATTTCCAATCTCCTCATTTCCCCATCTTGCGCCAAGATGTAATTTTATTGCTTTAAACCCAACTTCATATACCCTTTGCACAAAGCTTATCCATTCATCTATTCTTAATAAAGGATATGGTTCAAGCATTGATGCATATGCTTTGACTTTACTTTTTTTTGCTCCTAATAATTTATATACAGGTAAATTTGCTTTTTTACCTAAAATATCCCATAATGCCATTTCTATAGAACAAGGACGAGGATTTAAGCAAATTCCTGGAGCTTGAACAGTTAAATATTGTGAAAATTTCTCTATATATGCTGGATCAATAATCTCATTAATTAAATAAGGTTTCATGATTTTATCCACGTAATTTGTCCATCCCTCAGCCATTGCAGGATATCCTCGTTGACCACCGATTCCGACTATTCCATCATTAGTAAATACTTTAACCATAAACATGCTTAATGATTTCTCAGGTTTTTTGAAATTTGCAGCATTAAAATCCTCAGGAAAAGGTACTTCTAAATAGTAAGTTTCTAAATTTTTAATTTTCATTACTGTTACTCCTTATTATTTTTAAATATTATCTAAAATCTGCGTCTAAAATATTTACGCAGATTTTTTGTTATATTAATCCAAAATCATTTAAGTTTCAAGATGAATTTATAAATCTACATGCAAATTTCAACCGGAAAATACACCATATTTCACTCCAAAAGTGCACCACTATCTGTATAGTGTTACAGACGGTGGTGTAGCCAATATCAAAGCCCTCTTTTTGTTAGGACTCATGGATGCCGATCTTCTTCTTATATTTGAATAGATGGCTTCAATTTAGTGGTAAAATTAAGAAATAAAAAAAGTCCTGTCCATGCTGTCCAAATTAAGAATAAATTGGATTAATCGAGTAAGAGATAAATGATTAATTCATCTACCGTCCTCTAAGCCACCGTACGTACCGTTCGGTATACATCAGTTCGTTAGAAATTGGTTACTTGCGTATATCTTTCTATAAAACTTAGGTATTCAGAATCCTTAAGCCTCTTAAGGGTTTTAATAAATAGAGCCCTCTATTTATTAGATCTTCCAGCAAAATCTTAAAAAAATGAAAGATCAATATTCATTTTTATGATAAATTAAGACTACTAAGATAGCGCAAGACTGCTTTCTTAGTTTTTATAATATGTTTTCTTATTAATTTTTCAGCCTTATCAGCTTTTTTTGATAATATAGCTATATATAATTCTTTATGTTCATTAAAGGATAAATTTATTCCACGCTCAGGTAAAAAGATTGAGGTCTTTAACAACATTTTAATTTGATATTGCAGATTTTTTATAATTTCAAGAAGGCGTTCATTGCCACTCAATTCACATAATAATATATGAAAACATATGTCAAGTTTACTATATTCATCCGTATTTTTACTTTTAACATGAAATTCCATCTCATCAATTATTTTTGTGATTTTCTGTATTTTTTCATCTGTAATATTTTGAGTGGCTTTTCGAACTGCTAACCCTTCTAACATTTCTCTTAAATCATAAATTTCCTCTGCATCCTTATATCTAATATGTTTAATTACAAAACCACAATTAATCTTTCTCTTTGCTAGGCCGATTTTTTCTAATTCTATTAACGCCTCTCGTAAAGGGGTTTTACCGATATGATAAGCTTGCATTAAATCATTTTCTACCAACTTTTGTCCTTGATAAAGCTTGCCTATCATAATATCATTTAACAAAATATTATAAACCTTTTCAGTTTTATTCATATATTTAATCCTTTTTATTTAGTAAGCGTTTTCTTAATTATATATTATTTTGTACAATATAATATATCATTCTTTATATTAAATGTCAAATATTTTTTAACTTTTGTCATTTAAGAATCAAAAGTGGACTAACCTGAAATGTTAAAAAGATGTAATTTAGAACTAAACCCTAAAGAGAAAAGAGGTTCTAAATTATGTCCAAACAACTACATAAAATCTTTACTGATAATCAGGTTAAATCACTTTTAAAAAGTTATCTGGATAAAAAATCAAGATTAGTTATATCTTACAAATGCTTAGAATTAAAAGAAGTAGATTCTTTGAATTACTAGCAAAATATCGTAAAGATCCGGATAGCCTTTCTATCCAGTATGAAAGGAACAGCAGTAATTTCAGAATCAACCGAGAAATTGAAGCAAATATTATAAAAGAACTAAAGATAGAAAAAGATTTAATCAAGAATAAAGATATACCGATTAAGTGGTATAACTACAGCTATATCAAAGATCTTTTAGAACAAAAATATAGCCAGAAGGTATCTCTACCTACCATCATCGACCGGGCTAAGAAAAATAATTTTTATTTTTTAAGGCCAAAGAGAAAAGCCAATAATTAAGAAGTAATAACTAACTACCCGGGGGAACTGATTCAACATGATTCTTCTCATCACCAGTTTTTCCCTTATGCTGAGAGAAAATGGTATCCGATTACCTCAATAGATGATTACAGTAGGTTAATCCTATATGCTTGCTTAGTAGAAAGAGAAACTACCTGGGAACATATTAGAGGATGTTCTATTAAAATATGGATTCCCTCTGGCCTATTATGTAGATAGCCATTCCATCTTTAGGTTTGTACAAGATAGAGATTCCTTCTGGCGAAACTATTACCAGCTTACCGATGAGGCTAATCCGCAATGGAAACAGGTTTTGGAGGACTGCAGGGTAAAGGTAACCTATGCGCTTTCTCCGCAGGTCAAGGGTAAGATTGAAAGACTCTATAGTTGGATTGAACTTCCCCCGCTTTACTGGACACCAAGTTAAGAGCTATAATTAAATAATTGGCGGTTCAGAAGATATGGAAAGAAGTCGAAGGGCATATAGTGAAGAATTTAAGAAAAATGCAGTCGGGCATAGCATGACATCAGAAAAGACGGTAGAAGAAGTAGCCTATGACCTGGGGATAGCCCATAGTAATCTAAGGAGATGGCGTGCCCAATATGGCAAAAAGGGAGAACTAGCCTTCCCCGGAAATGGGAAGCAAAGGCTCGCTCCACAAGAAGAGGAGATCAGAAGGCTAAAAAAAGAGCTTTATGATGTCAAACAGGAGCGAGATATATTAAAAAAAACTATGGCCATCTTCAGCCGGGAGGTGAAATGATCTATCAATTTATCAAAAAATACCGCTCCGCATTTCGCGTTGTGAAGATGTGCCAGGTTCTAAAGGTTTCCCGGTCTTTAGTATTACCAGTGGATTAAATATCCTAAAAGTACCAGAAAGATAGAAGATATGAATCTAAAACAAAAAATAGTTGCCGTATACCACAATAGTCGCAGGACCTATGGGAGTCCTCGAATCCATCAGACACTTTTACGAGAGGGTTATCATATGAGTAAAAAGCGGGTGGAAAGATTAATGAGAGAAACAGGAATTCATGCTATTGCCAAAAAGAAATACCGAGCTACCGACTCTAAGCACTCACTTCCGGTGGCAGCAAACTCTTTAAATCGCAACTTTAGGGTAGATAAACCCAATCAGTTCTGGGTGGCCGATATCACCTACATCTATACCCAGGAAGGCTGGCTTTACCTATCCACCATTATGGACTTGTATTCTCGCAAGATCGTGGGGTGGTCTATGAAAAATCGGATCACACCAGACTTAGTCATTGAGGCACTAAATATGGCTATTAAGCAGAGAAAACCTGGCCGGGGTTTACTCCTACATTCAGACCGGGGTAGTCAATATGCCAGCTACTGTTATCAGGTTTTACTTAAAAGATACGGTATCTTATGTTCGATGAGTCGCAAAAGGAATTGTTTTAGATAATGCGGTGATGGAGAGCTTCTACCGGACTTTAAAGGTAGAGCTGATTTATCTCAAAAAGTACGAAATGAGAATCGAAGCTAAAAGAGATATATTTGAATACATAGAAATATTTTACAATAGAGAAAGATTACATTCTTCTATCGGGTATAATAGCCCTGAGAAATACGAAAAAATGACCATGGTCGCTTAACTGACTGTCCGTTTTATCGGAGGAAGACCATTATAGTACTTGAAGCTCTTAAAACATCAATTACTACAACTAATTTGCCTGATAATTCAATATTTCTTATCTCTTCCGGAATAAATAAAGTCTCTAATTTATTCATTTATCCTTTAATCTTCTTTCTAATTAAGCTCCGAATTTCCGTAATTTCAAAGCATTAGCCAACATTAAAGGAAGGACATCTACTGCTGAAAATCTTCCCAGTCCGCCCTTAACACATTCTCTTTCATTAAATTGTTTCACTTCATCTACCCTGATATATTTAGAAAACAACATAAAGGGATTCGGGTGCCAGCTATGTCCCTTTAGTATTGCCGGAGTAGAATGGTCACCGGTAACTACCAGGACATCCGGCTTTAAGATTAACAATTCAGGTATATATTTATCTACCTCTTCAATTATTTCGACCTTCTTTTTAAAGTTTCCGTCTTCTCCATAACTATCAGTCTTTTTTATGTGAAGATAAAAGAAATCATATTTCTGATAATTTTCCTTTAATGTCTTAAATTCTTTCTCTATTGTTTCCCCGGCTTCCAATATTTCCATTCCCACTAACTTTGCCAACCCCTTATACATAGGATAAGTAGCTATGGCAGCGGGAGACAATTTAAATAATTCACCCATGGTAGGCAAAGCGGGATGTTTAGCAAATCCCCTCAACAAAACAGCATTTGCCGGAGATTGTTCCCTTAATACTTCGATAGCTTTATCTATAAACTCATTTATTATTTTTGCGGCCTCGTCTGCTTCCGGCCTTAAAGGTTCGGTATATTTTAACTTTTGCCCCACTACTTGAGGATCAGCATCAGAAAGACCTTCCTCCAAACCTTTTCCTCTAAACACTACTACAAATCGATGTTCCATACCCGGCCTAATTATTATTTCAGCTCCCCTTATCTGGCTGATTTTATCCTGCATTATCCGACAAATTTTCTCATTTAATTCTGTAGCTATTCTTCCTGCCCGACGGTCAATTATTATTCCTTCTTTATCCATAGTGGCAAAATTTCCGCGACAGGCCAAATCATCGGAGGTAAGTTCCATTCCTATACCCAGGGCTTCTAAAACTCCTCTTCCAATCTGATACTTAATCGGGTCATATCCAAACAGAGAAAGATGAGCAGGACCGCTCCCCGGAGTAATGCCGTAAGATATTGGATCGGTTAACCCGCAGGCAGATTTAGAAGCTAATTTATCCAGATTAGGAATAAAAGCTTTTTCCAATACTGTTTTATTATTCTCTGAAGGTAAATCTCCAATCCCATCAGCAACTAAAAGAACAATCTTTGATTCGGTCTTAACAGCTAATGATTTCATAATTTCTTCATTTACCATAATTATTTCTCCTTGTCTAACTTTTTATTGTTTTTACTTATTTTTTAATCTTTCTTTTAGTGAAGTGTTTCTATGAAAGGTTTTATTATTTTTAATGGCAATCCATAAGGCCTTTTTAGTCCCGACCAATATCACCATTTCTTTTGCCCGGGTAATTCCAGTATATAATAAATTTCTTTGAAGAAGCAAATAATGTTGAGTCATTACCGGAATAATAACTATCCGATATTCACTCCCCTGACTTTTATGAACAGTGATAGCATAGGCTAATACCAACTCATTTAATTCAGAAAAATCATATCGAACTTTTTTGCCGTAAAAATCTACCTCCAAAGTATGTTCCTCGGCATCTATGTTCTTAATCCTCCCTATATCTCCATTAAAGACTTCTTTATCGTAATTATTTTTAATTTGCATTGCCTTATCATTTACCCTAAAAGAATGATTTCTATATTTTATCTGTTTCCCTTTAGGGTTTAATGCCTCTCTCAGACTATAATTTAAATTATCCGCACCCGCTTCTCCTTTATACATAGGAGAAAGGACCTGGATGTCACTTACCGGGTCTATTCTATATTTGGAGGGGAGGCGGTCAGTGCATAAATTAATTATTTCTTGAGCAGCAGCCTGGGGGTCTTCTTTTTCTATAAAATAAAAATCTCTTTCTCTCTCTCCTTTAAGGACAGGGTATTTCCCCTCATTAACTCGATGGGCATTTACAATGATTAGACTACTTTGGTCCTGTCTAAATATCCTGGTTAATCTTACCACCGGAATAGTTTCAGAATCGATAATATCTTTTAAGACATTCCCCGGACCAACAGAAGGCAGCTGATCCACATCACCAATTAAAATTAAAATGGTACCAGGAGAAACCGCTTTTAAAAGGCTGCTCATTAACAGGATATCTATCATGGAAACCTCGTCCAAAATTATTACATCGGTTTTAATGGGATTTTCAGAATTTTTAGTAAAGGTTCCTCTTTTGGGACTGTACTCTAGTAACCTGTGAATAGTTTTAGCCTCTCTGCCGGTAGTTTCACTTATTTTTTTCGCCGCTCTGCCTGTAGGTGCTGCTAACATTATTTTGAACTTTAATTCCTCGAAAAGCTCAATTAAACCCAAGGTAGTAGTAGTTTTACCCGTTCCGGGACCACCCGTTAATACCAATACCCGATTCAGAAGGACTTTATTAATGGCATCTTTTTGCTCTTCAGCAAAAGATAAATGGTGCTTTTTTTCCAAATACTTTATCTTCTTTTGCACATCTATATTGATTAACTGTTGAGGAAATTTTAATAGCTCAATTAATTTTTTAGCAACACCTAACTCAGCAAAATAATAAAGAGGTAACCATACTTTATCTTCTTCTACTATAATCTCGCGGTTATTTCTTAAAATACTTAAAGCTTTTTCAACTAATGATTCTTCGACCTCTAATAATTCACTTCCATACTTAATTGTTTCAGTAACAACCCCATAACAATGACCCTGATTGGCCAATTCGTTTAAAATATATTTAATTCCTGCTTTTACTCGCGCTGGAGAGTTAGCTTCTACGCCCAAATTTTGTGCAATCCTATCTGCAATTTTAAACCCGATGCCAAAAACATCATCTACTAATCTGTAGGGGTTTTCCTTTAATTTTTCAATAGCTTTATTCCCATATGTTTTATAAATCTTAACTGCATATCCGGTAGTAATCTGATAGGATTGTAAAAATATCATCACTCTTTTAATTTCTTTATGTTCTTCCCAGGATTTACTGATCATCTCTACTCTTTTTTCAGCAATACCCTCCACCTCAGTTAGTCTTTGGAGATCGTTCTCCAGAACTTCCAAAGTTTTATCACCAAACTGTTTTACTATCCTATCGGCAGTTGCCGGACCAACTCCTTTAATTAATCCGGAACTTAAATATCTTTTTAAACCAAGCAAAGAAGTAGGTAAAATTAATTGATAATCACTAAAACTAAATTGCCAGCCATACTTGGGATTATTAACCCATTCCCCTTTTAATTCGCAAGTTTCACCTATGTTTATAGAAGCCATCTTCCCCACAACGGTAGTTAACTTTTCTTCATTTTTATCCACTCTTATCTTAGCTATCACATAACCATTCTCTTCGTTTCGATATACAATTTTCTCTATAGTTCCCTGGATGGTTTCCATTTATTCTCCTTCGGAGAAATTCACCAATTCCCCGATTCACCAATTGTCCAATTGACCGATTAGTCAATTCACCAATTCACCGATTGGCCGATTAGTTAATTCACCAATTCCCCTATTAGCCAATCTACCAATTAGTTAGTCGTTAGTAAAGGAAATCGGTTATAAAACTGTTATTTCCTCTGTCATTGCAAGCTCTAATTTATCATAGCGCGGCAATCTCGAGTTGGGATTGCTTCGGTCGTTTCACTCCCTCGCAATGACATAATTGTTGTAGTCCTTGTAGGGACGTATGGCAATACGCCCCTACTTACTTTTTATGGACTCGCAACCTGTAACCTGAAACTTATCACTCATCACTTATTACTTATTACTTATTTGGTTAGTTGTCTAACCAAATGCTGTACGCTAAACGCTAATCTTGCATTATTTTCACATAATATTTTCTGGTTCTGGGGCCATCAAATTCACAAAAGCATATCCCCTGCCAGGTTCCCAAAAGGAGATTATTATTTTTCACAGGTATATTTACCGAAGAACCGAAAATGCTCGCCTTGATATGAGCAGCGGAGTTTCCTTCTAAATGACTGTAATTATCACTAAAAGGGATTACTTTGTTTAATTCCATCAATATATCCTGCTTAACACTGGGATCAGCATTTTCATTTATAGTAACTCCGGCAGTAGTATGAGGAATAAAAACACAACATAGCCCTTCCGTAATTCCGCTCTCTTCTACAATCTTTTGAGCTTGAGCGGTTATATCTAAAATCTGTGTTTGAGTATTAGTTTTTATGGTTATCTCTTTTAACATAAAATTCCTTTTTAGTCAGAGTGCTCCTCTTATTAATTTTTATTAGTACTAATAATTTCTTTGCTTTTCTCAAGATCCCTATCAGAGACTAAAATACTTACCTCAGCTAATCCATCTATGGTAAAAGGATAAATCGAACGGGTGATGTCCGATTGCAGGATACATTTAATATTATAACTTGCCAATAAACTCTCAATAGCAAGGGCTTCATCTTCACGTGGAACCCTACAGAGTTCAACAATTTTTATGTCGTTGTCTTTCTTTTCTGTATTTTCAGACAAAATAAATCCTCCGATTAATTAATTCACCAATTCTCCGATTGGCCAATTAGCCAATTTACCAATTAATCAATTCCCCGATTGGCCAATTAGCCAATTTACCAATTAATCAATTTACCGATTAGTCAATTCTCCGATTCTCCAATTAGCCAAT
>ASPA01000048.1 GCA_000405605.1 Atribacteria bacterium SCGC AAA255-G05 | reverse complement strand
TCAAGACGAAAACAAAAACTAAAAACAATATTATTATCTTTATATTAATCTTAGCCGGTTTGGTTATTTTATGGTTTTTACTGAAAAAATAAATTTACCGGGTAACATTAATTTGCATATCATGAAAGTAGGTGGAAGCAAATTTGGCAGAAACTAATACGCATTTAATCAAAGCAAAACAGATACACCAGAAAGCGATGGTATTTGATGGCCACTGCGATACTATTTTAGAGGTTATGAACCATAAAAGAACCTTAGAAAAAAAATCAACTACCGGTCATCTGGATATTCCCAGAATGAAAGAAGGAGGAATTGATGTCCAGTTTTTTGCTGTTTTTATAGAAGACATTTATAAACCAGATAGGTCATTAAAAAGAACTTTACAGCTAATTGATTGTTTTTATAAAGAAATAGAGAAAAACCCGACCGATATATCCTTAGCCACTAATTATAATCAAATAGAGGTATTAAATAGAGCAGGCAAGATTGCTGCTATCCTTTCCATCGAAGGGGGAGAGGCCTTAGAAGGTAATTTAGGAGTATTAAGGATATTGTATAGATTAGGAGTCAGGCTCTTAACTCTCACCTGGAATCAAAGAAATCAAATTGCGGACGGGGTTGCTGAATCCCGGACTGGTAGTGGTTTAACCGAATTTGGCTTAAAAGTTATAGATGAGATGAATGACCTGGGGATGTTAATTGATGTATCTCACCTTTCAGAGACTGGTTTTTGGGATGTGATTAAAAGAAGTAAAGCACCCATTGTTGCTTCTCATTCTAATTGTTATAATTTATGTTCCCACCTTCGAAACTTAAAAGATGAGCAAATTAAAGCTTTAGCTGATAAGGGTGGAGTAATAGGGATAACCTTTGTACCTAATTTTTTAACTCAAGAAAAAAGAAAAACTACCGTAAAAGATGTGGTAACACACATTGATTATTTGGTGGAAAAAGCAGGAATAGATTGTGTAGGATTAGGTTCTGATTTTGATGGCACAACTGATCTCCCTTTGGGCTTGGAGGGAGTTGAAAAAATTCCTTATATCACTGAAGAGTTACTCAATCGAGGTTATAAAGAAAAGGATATCAAAAAAATATTGGGAGAAAATTTCTTAAGAGTGTTTAAAGAAGTGGTAGGATAATAATATGATTTTAATTTAAAAATAGAAGGAGCATTTATGAAATATTTGAGATTTTTACAAAATGGAAATATAAAATACGGATTACTTGAAAAAGATAATGTAATTAGGGAAGTAGTTGGTGATATTTTTAATAATCATAAAAATACAGAAAATATATACTCTTTATCAGAAATAACATTTTTACCTCCCTGTGTACCAACTAAAATAATAGCTGTGGGATTAAATTATTTTGGCCACGCGAATGAATTTCAGAGGCTTTTGTAAAGGAGGTAAGCTGAATACAAAACAAATAGGATATTTCGTCAGAGTAGGTGACCTGCGTTAAGTGTTAGAGAATGGGACGTTGTCTCTAAACGAAAGGATAAAATTTTTTGTAGGAAAATTCTTTAATCCTGCGGTAGGTTATCGCGTCCGCTGCTACATCGAAAATGCTTTTTGCATAGACTCTTCTTGATGTAGCAGATATAAAGCTATATCTATTATAATAATGCTATATCAAGGAGGGGAAGATTAAATGAAAATATCATCCCATAAGATTACTACTATGGGTTTTTTAATTGCTTTAAGTATAATTTTAACTCGGATAGTCAGTTTGCGTATTGCTATTGGAGGAATAGAGGGAATAAGAATCGGTCTGGGGAAATTACCCATAATCTTAGGAGGTATTATATTTGGTCCATTGGCCGGAGGGTTGATAGGAGCCTTTTCTGACCTGTTAGGATATTTTATCAATCCTATAGGGGTTTATATGCCTCACTTTACTCTAACTTCTGCTTTAACCGGAATAATTCCAGTGACCATCTTGATTTTAATGAGAAAAGAAGAACCTAATGTTTTTGATTTGGGCATAGCTATTACCGCAGGGCAGGTGATAACTTCTATTATTTTAATACCATATTTTTTAAATATTTTATTCGGAATTCCCTGGAAAGTATTAATGCCCCCGCGAATAGTGGCAGAGCCCATTCAAATATTTATTTATACCTATACCATAAATATAATTCTAAAAAGAAATATTTTAATTACCAAATCACATAAGATTTAATTTTATAAATTAATTAGGTTAGTGTGAAATTTAGTGGGGTAGTAAGAAAGAGAGAAAAAAATATTTATTGCTTTTGTTTCCTATCTTTTTTCTCTAGTTTTTTTCTTTACATGATACATGATACTCGATACGAATTAGTGTTATTTTAACCATTAAAGTTAAAGAAGGACGAGAGGAGACTTACAATTTCAAAAAATATAGAAAGGAAAAATTTAAATTTAAAAAACAAAACTATGAAAGCAGCTGTATTTTATGCACCTAACCAGGTAAAATTAGAAGATATTAATATTCCTGATATCCGCCCTGATGAAGTTTTGGTAAAAGTGAGAGCTGCGCTTACCTGTGGGACAGATCGTAAAACCTACTTAAGAGGACATCATTTATTTAATCCGCCTTTTGTTTTTGGACATGAGTTTGCCGGTGATATAGTAAAAGTAGGCAGTAAGGTTAAAAATTTTACACCGGGAATGAGAGTAGTAGCTGCTAATTCTGCACCTTGTAATTCCTGTTTTTACTGTAAAAATGGTGAACATAGTCTGTGCGATAGTTTATTTATTCAATTAAGCGGTGCTTTTGCAGAATATATAAAGATTCCCGGAATAATTGTGTCCCAAAATTTATTATTATTTCCCGAAACAGTAAGCTATAAAGAAGCAGCATTCTTAGAACCACTTTCTTGTGTGGTTCACGGAGTTGAGGAATCAAATATTAATTTAGGTGATACAGTGGTTATAAACGGAGCAGGTCCGATAGGTTTAATGTTTTTACAACTAGTTAAATTAAAGGGAGCAAGAGTAATCATAACTGATACGCATGAGGAGAGATTAAAATTAGCTATGAAATTGGGGGCATATAAGGCAATAAATGTTTCTAAAGTCCAGGATCCCGTTGAAGAAGTGAAAAAATTTACTGAAGATAAGAGAGGAGCAGATGTAGCAATTGAAGCAGTCGGGTTACCAGAGGTTTGGGAACAGACTATATCGATGGTAAGAAAGGGAGGAACGGTGAATCTTTTTGGAGGATGCAAAAGAGGAACGAAAATTTCTATTGATACCAGTTTAATTCATTATTCCCAAATTAACATAAAGGGAGTTTTTCATCATACACCCGGACATGTTAAAAGAGCTTTAAATTTAATTTGTAATAAGGCGATTGATATTGATTCGCTAATTACCGACGAATTTCCTCTTAGTGAAATATCTACTGTAATAGAGATGATGTTGGCTCATAAAGGCATCAAAATAGCGGTGATTCCTTGATTCGTATATCGATCTCGTTAATTAGTTACCTGGTTACTTGGTTAGTTGGTTAAGAGAGCAGAGGGAAAAAGCCAAATTATTCGTATCTCTTATTCTGGCGAATAGCGTGCAGCGTAATTAATTACTTGGTTAGCTAGTTGATGAATTAACATAAAACTGGTTAACTAATAAACCAGTTAACCAGCTAACTAATTTAAAATAAGCAGGATTGATGATCTTGTAAATGGAGTAAAAGGAAAATATGAAAGCTTTAGTCAAATACGGGAAAGGTGAAGATGATATAGAATTAAGAGAAATTCCCGAACCTATTCCGCAAGCGAATGAAGTAAAAATCAAAGTGGAAGCAACGGGAATTTGTGGAACCGATCTTTACGGTTATTCAGCCCTAAAACCTCCCGTAGTGTTAGGACACGAAACTGCCGGGGTTGTGGTAGAAATAGGTGAAGAAGTAAAAAATATAAAAATAGGAGACAGGGTTACTACTGAAACTACTGCCTATATTTGTGGCCGATGTAAATTTTGCCAGAGCAAAGATTATAATTTATGTATTCATCGTAAAGGGTTAGGTTCCGCTGTGAACGGGGCTTTTGCTGAATATTTTGTGATAAGAAAAGAAAGTATCCACCAAATTCCTCCTCATATTGATTTTAATTCTGCCTCTCTTTTTGAACCTTTATCTTGTGCTGTTCATGCAGTAATAGAACAAGCCAATTTATTGCCCCACGAAACAGTTTTGGTATTGGGACCGGGACCTTTGGGGTTGTTAATTGCTCAAATTGCCAAGTCCTTAGGAGCGAGAGTAATTATTTGTGGAATTGAAGGTGATGAAAAAAGATTATCTACAGCAAAAAAACTTGGAATTAATCAAATTTTTAATATAAAAAAGAAGGATATTGAGAACTATTTGTCGAAATTAACAGTAGGTTATGGCGTAGATGTGGTTTTTGAATGTTCAGGTTCCGTTGAAGCTGTGGAGTATGGATTAAATTTTATAAGGAAAGGAGGTAGATATATTCAGGAAGGAATTGTTCGCCAACCGGTTAAACTTAGATTTGACCAAATCTTATTTGACAAAGAGCTGAGTATTATTGGTTCTCGTACTCAGAAACCTTCTTCCTGGGACAAGGCAATAAATCTGGTAAACGAAGGGAAAGTAAATTTAAAAGAATTGGTTAGCGATGTATTACCCTTAAGTAACTGGAAAGAAGGTTTCAGGCGAGCAAAGAAAAAAAATTCTATTAAAATAGTTCTTCGGCCGGATAAGTAATATCAAAAAAATTTAAGGTAAAATTTTAATAACGTAATAGACTTCAAGATTATTGATTAGTTTCGCTTTTCCACATTATTTTTAAGGATAACATTTAGTAAAAAAAGTTATATTTAAAGAACAAATATATAGCATAAATTTATCAATATAATAATTAGAAAGGAGAAGAAAAAAATGATAGAATTGGGAACCAAGTTTGATAAAGTTGAAGGTAAATACAAAACTGCTTTAGAAGCAGCTCATCAAAGACCCAGAATTTTACGTGCTCGGGGGGATGCTACCGGAGCAGAAATTGAGAGGGCTCTTTCTGAAAAAGTAATTAATGAAAATAAAATAAAAACTAAAGAGAACATTTTAATAGTAGATATTATAGCCGAACACAATGCTTGTTACGGTCTACTTGCTTTAGATAGTAATACTAATGAAATTGTCGCCTATTTAGCGAAAGTAACTATTTTGGCCAGTGGTGGAGCAGGACAGCTTTTTTCCAATACTACTAATCCTGACGTAGCTACGGGAGATGGAATTGCTATGGCCTATAGGGGAGGAGCAAAAGTAACAGATTTAGAATTCATTCAATTTCATCCTACTGCCCTCTTCCACCAAGGAAGCCCCAAATTTCTTATTTCTGAAGCGGTTCGAGGGGAAGGGGCTATTTTAAAAAATATTAATGGCGAATCATTTATGCACTCTTATCATCCTCTGGCTGAATTAGCTCCCAGAGATATAGTTGCCCGTGCCATTATTGACCAGATGAAAAAAACTAAAAATGATTACGTTTATTTAGATGCTACTAAAATAAAAGATAAATTTTCCCAACGCTTTCCCACTATCTATAAAAATTGTTTGGCCTTAAATATTGATCCAGAAAAAGAATATATCCCGGTAGCCCCAGCAGCTCACTATACTATGGGAGGCATAAAAACCGATACCTGGGGACAAACTAATATAACCAATCTTTATGCTTGTGGAGAGTGTACTTCAACGGGAGTGCATGGAGCCAATCGCTTGGCCAGCAACTCACTTTTAGAGGGGCTGGTTTTTGGTAATAGAATTACCCAAAAAATTAAAAAAAACAATACGTATTATTCTATTGAAAAATTAAAAGAATTAAACCTTTCTTATAATTTCCCTCGAGAAAAATACAAAGAATATGACCCCTTAAAATTAAAACAAGAATTACAAAAACTTATGTGGAATAAAGTAGGAATCATTCGAAACCCCTCTGATTTAAAAAAGGCACGACAAAAAATTAACGAATGGAAATTTATATTTAAATCAGAACTTAAAACTACTAAGGATTTTGAATTGGCTAATCTTACCATCTTAGCTGATTTGGTCACTAATTCAGCTTTGCAGCGTGAAGAAAGCCGGGGAGCACATTATCGCGAGGATTTCCCTGATAGAGATGATATAAACTGGAAGAAACATATTATATATTGACCGATTGGCCAATTGACCGATTCACCAATTAATTCAGTTATTAATTTTAAAAACAAGTTTTCAGTTATCATTTTACAGCTAAAAACTTAAAACGAAAAGCGAAAACCATAATTCAAAATTCAAAACTTTTTCTCTCAATATTAAATTTTAAGTTCTATTTTTACTTCTTTATCTTTTCATTTTTGCTATATAGCATGCGAGATAAGAAAGATGAAAATCAATATATAAAACAATATATTTAAATTTTAAATTTTGAGCTATGGCTTTAAGTTTTGCGCTTTTCGCTTTTCGTTTGGCTACTAAATACTGTTCACTATTCACTAAGTATTAATTTAATTGATGAATAGGTGAATCGGCTAATTAATATTAATTGGTAAATTGGCTAATAGGTTAATCGGTCAATTATTAAAGAAAGAGGTGCTTTAAAGATGGACTTTTCAATAAAAGAAAATATTCTGGTAGATAAACTAATAGAACAAGCTTTATTGGAAGATATCGGCACCGGAGATATTACCACCGAATCGATTATTCCTTCCAAATTAAAAGCCAAAGGGATAATTAAAACCTCAGAGGAAGGTGTAGTTGCGGGTTTAGATGTTGCCTGTCTGGTATTTCAAAAATTAGATTCAGAGATTATTTTTCAAGAAAAAATTAAAGACGGTACAAAAGTTGCTCGGGATAAAGTACTAGCAGAAATTACCGGTCCTGCCCGAACCATTCTCAAGGGGGAGAGAGTTGCCTTAAATTTCCTTCAGCGAATGTCCGGTATAGCCACCATTACCTCTAAATTCTGTCAGGAAGTAAAAGATCTCCCGGTTCGAATAGTTGATACACGTAAAACTACTCCCGGATTACGAATGTTAGAAAAATATGCCGTTCGTATGGGCGGAGGGCATAATCACCGCTTCGGCTTATATGATGCTGTATTAATTAAAGATAATCATATAGCAGTGGCTGGGGGAATTAAATCGGCAGTGAATTCTGTCCGAAAAAAAATCTCCCACACAGTAAAGATTGAAGTGGAAGTAGAAAACTTATCTCAACTCCAAGAAACTTTAGAGATGAAAGTTGATATAGTAATGCTGGATAATATGAATTTAGATACCATGATAGAAGCGGTAAAAATGGTTAAAGGTAAAGCCTTAATTGAGGCATCAGGTGGAATTACTTTAAAAAATGTAAGGGAAATTGCCCAAACAGGGGTAGATTTAATTTCTGTTGGTGCCCTTACCCATTCTGTAAAGTCGTTGGATATTAGTATGGAAATCATATAGTCGTTAGTCGTTAGTGAATAGTATATAGTAGACAAGCGAAAAGCAAAAAGCGCAAAACGTAAAGCCATAGCTCAAAATTTAAAATTTAGTACTAAGAGAAAAAGTTTTGAGTTTTGAATTATGGTTTTTCGCTTTTCGTTTTAAACTTTTAGCTTAATTGAGAGAAACATTTCATCAATCCAAAACTATACGCTAGGCTTATTCACTATCGACTAGTGAATTGGTGAATTGGAGAATTGGAGAATTGGTAAATTAAAGCTTATTCATCTCATAAACCATCCGCAATCCCTGCAAAGTCAAATAAGGATTAATTTTATCAATCAGTTTACTTTCGTTTCCTATAAATTCCGCCTGTCCACCGGTAGCCACTACTACAGAATCTTCTCCCAGCTCTTTCTTAAATCGCCGGATCAATTCATTAGTTAGTCCTAAATAGCCAAAAAATATTCCCGATTGCATAGCGGAAATAGTATTACTTCCAATAGAATTTTTAGGCTTAATTATTTCTATTTTAGGCAATTTTGCTGTCTTTTCAGCCAGGGCTTCTGCTGATATCTCAATCCCGGGAGCAATAGCTCCTCCCAGATAAACTCCCTCTGTATTCACCGCACAAAATGTAGTGGCTGTTCCAAAATCTACAATTATTACCGGCCCTCCATACAATTTATATGCAGCAATAGCATTAACAATCCTATCTGCCCCCACTTCTTTGGGATTGTCTGTCTTAATATAAATCTCAGTCTTTGTCCCCGGTCCTACAATAATAGGTGAAACTTTAAAATAATCTATAGACATCTTTTTTAATATCCAGGTTACCGGGGGGATGACACAGGAAATAACCACTCCTTTAATATCTACTAAAGATAATCCAGAATTATCAAGAAGACTTTTCACTAACATACCATATTCATCTTCGGTTTTTTCCAAATTGGTAGAAATTCTCCAATGGCCTAATAATTTCTCTTCTTCATAAACTCCTATCACTGTATGGGTATTACCTACATCTATAACTAAAATCATCGCAATCCCCTCCCCTAAATTATATCCCGTTTTGTCATTTCCGACTGTCTGCCGTACCTGCACAGGCAGGCG
>ASPA01000047.1 GCA_000405605.1 Atribacteria bacterium SCGC AAA255-G05 | reverse complement strand
CCCCGAGCACGTAAAATTCTGGGTCTTTGATGAGCTGCTTCTAAAGCAGTTTTGTATTTACCTTCAACTTTATCAAACTTGGTTCCCAATTCTATTAATTCTTCAACACATTTTGGCCCCTCTGTCACTAAAACTTCTACAGCTTCAGGGTCGCAAAAATTTGCACCGGCTTTTAGGGTATCTTCCATGTGTAAATAAGGTGAATCTTTATCTCCTAAAGCTACAGCTATACCTCCTTGAGCATATTCTGTATTGCTTTCTTTTAAGCTGTTTTTAGTGAGAAGGATAACTTCTCCTTTATCGTAAAGTTTAAGTGAAGTGTACAGACCAGCTATTCCGGAGCCTACAATCAAAAAATCTGTATAAATTTTTCTAATTCTAGATAGGTCAAAATTAATTAAATATCGTGGAAACATTTACATTAATCCTTTCGTTTTCAAGCTATATGCTAATTCTTTTAACCAGCTAACCAAGTAACCAATTAACTAGGTAATTTCTATCATTCGATTTAATGCTTTTAGAGATTTTTTTCTTATATTCTCTGGCACTATTATTCGGGGCTCTAATTTTTTTAGAGAGTGTAGAACTTTTTCTAAAGTAATAAGCTTCATATCTTTACAGATCATTTTTTCAGAAGCTGGGAAAAATTGTTTATTTGGGTTATTCTTTTTTAAAGGATGAAATATTCCCAGTTCTGTACCAATAATATATTCTTTAGCCGGATTATTACTGGCAAATTCAATAATTCCTCTGGTACTGCCGATATAATCAGCTAGATTACATACTTCCGGGCGGCATTCAGGATGAACTAGGAGCAAGGCTTGAGGGTGGAGTTTTTTAACTTTTATGACATCTTCTTTGGTTAAAATATTATGGACAGGACAATAGCCTTGCCAGGGGATGATATTTCGTTTTGCTTTTCGGGCAGTAAAATCAGCTAAATTTTTATCGGGAATAAACAGAATGTCTTTTTCGGCAGGAATTGTCTGAACAATTTGAACCGCATTGGCAGAAGTGCAACAATAGTCACTTAAAGATTTTACAACTGCTGAGGAATTTACATAAGAAATTATTGCTACTTTAGGCAATTCTTTTAATTTCTTTTTTACTTTTTCTATTGGTGCCATATCGGATAGGGGGCATCCGGCTTTAATTTCAGGAAGTAGAATAATTTTTTCTGGAGAGAGAATAGATGCAGTTTCGGCCATAAACTGAACTCCGCAAAATACTATAACTTTTGCCTGAGTCTTAGCTGCTTGTTGGCTGAGGAAGAGCGAATCACCTGTAAAATCGGCAATATCTTGAATTTCATCTGGTTGATAAACATGGGCTAAGATTATTGCTTCTCTCTTTTCCTTCCAGGAAAATATTTCTTTAATTAAATTTTCTTTCGGTTGATTATCCATTTTTACCTCTTACCAATTGTTTAATAAATTATTTTTTAATTTTTTATTTTGTTTAAAGACGTTTTTATTATAACATAAAAAAAAATTAGATATAAAATCTTTTTTATTGTAGTACATTTTATAAAAAAGTAAAGAGGGAAAAAGAAAAAGGTATCGAGCATTGCGTATCGAGCATTGAGTAAAGAAAAAGTAAAGGCTCAGGGAAGTATGATATGTCCGTTAGTGTAAACTTTAGTAGGGTGTTTAGATAAAGAAAAGAATATTTATTTCTTTTATTTTCCTATCTTCTTTTTTCGCTAGTACCTTTCTTTTCCTTCACGCAATACGCAATACTCGATACGCGATACGAATACATTGATTGACAAGGATATTGAAGAGGGGTAATATTATAAAAATAGCGTATAGCGGATACATGTAGTTAGATTGTTAATTGGTTACCTGGTTAGCTAGTTAATAAATTAATATCAGACCAATTTGCCTGGTAACTACGGGTAACTAGATAACTACACCTAATAAATATTAACTGATAACCGAAAACCTTCAACTGAAAACTTGTATTTAATACTAACGACTATTCACTATTCACTAACGACTAATTTAATTGGTAAATTAAATTAAAAAGGTAGGAAAATTATGGAAAAAGAAAGATTTTTAAACTTTGAAGGTTTAACCTTCGACGATATTTTATTAGTTCCCAAAAAGTCAGCTATTCTCCCTAAAGAAGTTGATGTCTCCACAAAATTTAGCAGAAATATCGATATAAATATCCCTTTGGTTAGTGCAGCTATGGATACAGTCACCGAATCGAGATTAGCCATTGCCATTGCCCGGGAAGGTGGTATTGGTATTATTCATAAAAATATGTCTATAGAAGAACAGGCTGAAGAAGTAGATAAGGTTAAAAGGTCAGAGAGTGGAGTAATTGTCGATCCTATTTCCCTTTCGCCAGAGAAAAGCGTGGGAGAAGCAATTGAGCTGATGGCCAAATATCATATTTCCGGGATTCCCATTGTAAATAAAGAAAAAAAATTAGTAGGAATTTTAACTAACCGGGATATAAGATTTTTAGAAGAAGAAGAAGACAAGAGATTAAAAATAGCAGAAATAATGACTAAAGAAAATTTGATTACTGCCCCATTGGGCACCACCCTTGAAGAGGCCAAAAAAATATTGCATAAAAATAGAATTGAGAAGCTACCTATAGTAAATAAAAAATTCATTTTGAAGGGACTTATTACTATAAAGGATATCGAAAAAGTCAAGAGATTTCCTAATGCTTGCAAGGATGCTGAGGGAAGACTTAGAGTGGGTGCTGCAGTAGGCGTATCTCGAGATACAATGGAGAGGGTAGAGGCTTTGGTTAATGCCAAAGTAGATGTCATAGTAGTCGATACTGCCCACGGACATTCTACCCGGGTTATTGAAGTTATAAAAGAGATAAAACAGAATTTTGGTATAGAGTTAGTAGGAGGTAATGTAGCAACTTTTGAGGGAGCAGAAAGTCTAATAAAAGCCGGGATTGATGCTTTAAAAGTTGGGATTGGACCGGGTTCAATCTGTACCACCAGAGTGGTTGCCGGTGTAGGGGTACCCCAGGTCTCGGCAATTCAAGAATGTAAAAGGGCAGCCCAAAAATATCACATTCCTCTTATTGCCGATGGAGGTATAAAATACTCCGGTGATATTACTAAAGCTTTGGCAGTGGGTGCTGATTCGGTAATGATTGGGAGTCTGTTTGCCGGGACAGAAGAAAGTCCGGGAGAAGTAGTGCTTTATAAAGGCAGAAGCTACAAGGGATATCGGGGAATGGGTTCGATCGGAGCAATGAAGAAGGGTAGTAAAGATAGATATTTTCAAGAAGAGGCGGAAGACGACAAACTGGTTCCCGAAGGAATTGAAGGAAGAGTGTCTTATAAAGGACCGCTTTCTGCTTGTGTGTATCAATTATTAGGTGGAGTACGCTCAGGAATGGGTTATTGTGGAGTGAAAAACATTAAAGAATTAAAGGAAAAAACTAAATTTATTCAGATCACCTCTGCTGGCTTAAGAGAAAGTCATCCCCATGACGTAATTATTACCAAAGAGGCGCCTAATTACGGGATAGAATAAGGACAGGATAGTTAATTTATTTTGGAGAATGGATTTATGGATAAGGAAGAATATAAAATTAATTTTGAGAAAGCCGAAGGTTATTTAAAAAAAGGTAATTTCAATCAAGCTATCAGAGAGTTTGAAACGGTTTTAGAAAAATGGCCGGATGATTCCAGATGTTATAACAAATTAGGAGTTTGTTTTGCCAGCTTAAAAGATTTTGTTAAAGCAAAATTGTATCTTGAAAAAGCCTTAGCATTAGATCTAAAATATCCTGAACCTTACAATAATATAGGAAATATTTGCTTAGAAGAAAAAGAATATGAAAAGTCAATTGAGTTATATAAAAAAGCATTGGAGTTAAATCCTGATTATGCCGCTGCTCACAGTAATCTGGGTTTAGCCTACAAAAGAACAAAAAGAATTAACGAAGCTGTAAAACATTTTAAAATGGCGGCTGAAATTGATAGGAAAGCCCCTCTATCAGAAGTCAAGAAAATCAAGACGAAAACAAAAACTAAAAACAATATTATTATCTTTATATTAATCTTAGCCGGTTTGGTTATTTTATGGTTTTTACTGAAAAAATAAATTTACCGGGTAACATTAATTTGCATATCATGAAAGTAGGTGGAAGCAAATTTGGCAGAAACTAATACGCATTTAATCAAAGCAAAACAGATACACCAGAAAGCGATGGTATTTGATGGCCACTGCGATACTATTTTAGATCTGAAAGTCATCATGTCTGGTGCTACATTTTCTTTAAACCAATCTCCCAGCATAGGAATAATTNCTNGNCATGGGTATTACCTACATCTATAACTAAAATCATCGCAATCCCCTCCCCTAAATTATATCCCGTTTTGTCATTTCCGACTGTCTGCCGTACCTGCACAGGCAGGCGGAAGCGGGAAAGTTAATAGAGCAGAGGAATGATCAACTCCCCCTACTCTATAACTTTTTTAATAACCAGCTCTTTTCAAAGCTTTGACTAATATAAATACTAATAATATTGCTACTACCACTTCCGGAGTGCCATGAACAAAAGCAATGGTCAGACTTACTTTGGCCGGAAGATATCCTCTTAAGGTAGCCAATCCCAATACCCCAATAGTGTTGGTAAGAGTTCCCAAGGCTGCTGCTATTGCACTGTTTTTCCAGAGATATTTGTAAGAATAATAAGCCGCTACTCCGATAAATATTCTGGGTAAAATAGCGATTAGAGGATCGGCGAACATGGGATTAGTAGCATTTAAAAAACTGTAGACTCCGAAGATTAATCCTACTAATGCACCTACTATTGGACCTTCGAGTATCCCTCCTAAGATGGCCGGAAGGTGCATAATGGTAGCATGACCGGCTGGAGTTGGAACAGGGATAAACCCCAACCTGGTTACTCCTAAGATAATAGCAATTGCCCCCAGCATGCCGGATATAGCCAGCTGCCGGGTAGTAAGTTTAAATCCTGATAAAGCAGAATCTCTATTCATTTTTTTCACCTCCGTTCTAGTTCTATTTTAAGATACCAGACGAAATACTATTATTTTTATTTACTCCTGGTCTTGCTCTCATGTAAGATACAAGCCCCCGGGTAAAGTAATTACTTTACAGCAATAGCTTAAGATACTTTAACAAATATGTCAAGCTAAAAATTATCGAAGTTTTTTCTTTTTTAATACTTTAAGTCGGAAAAAGTCCTCCCTCTCCTTTTCCTCTAACATTTCAGAGATCACTTTTACAAGGGCTTCGTACTTAGGTATCTGGATGTTCTTTAGGGCATTAGTCCTTTTCTGGGTCCTTTTTATCTCTGTAGCAAGTTTATACACCGAATCCTCTATCTCTGCCAGTTCATAGAGCAGATACTTCACCTGGTGGAATTTTTGTAGAGCTACATCCAGGGCAGTATTGGTATGATAAAAGCTGTAGTAAGGCTCGAGTTCACGTTTTTCATACTTTATTTGGGGTATCTCAACACCCATGACACTTTGGGTAAGAATAGTAAATTCGGTGGCTTGAGGTATGGACTCAGCCACTTCATTAACTTCATTTATCCCAATAGTAATATTAGCCATAATTAAGGCTTCATAGGCTTCCTTAAAGATTTCCTGCATTTTTTGCTGAATTCCTTTAGCTCTATCCATAAAGTTCATCATCTCTCTAATGAGCACATTTCTCTTTTTATCCAAAAGTTCGTAACCCTTTTTTGAAAAATTCAGGGCTACCTGGGATGTCATTAGATTTGCTTTAGTTGGAGCAATATTTTCCTGCATCAAAAATCACTTCCTGAGATATTTTTTCGCCAGGGAAGGATCTATTCTGGTAAGTTCCTGTTCGGGTAAAATCCTAAGAAGCTCCCACATTAAATCCAGAGTCTGATTTATGTCACGATTTTCTTCAAAGTCCTGTTTGGTAAAGCGCTCCTCAAACTGCCGTCCGAATTCCATATATTTGCGATCTCTCTCCGAAAGTTCATCCTCCCCTATAATCTGGGCTAAAGCCCTTACCTCCTGGACTTTGGAATAGGCGGAAAAAACTTGATTTGCTACATCGGGGTGGTCTTCCCGGGTGTATTCCTTGCCTATTCCATCCTTCATAAGTCGCGACAGTGAGGGAAGCACATTAATGGAAGGATATATCCCCATCTGATATAGCGATCTATTTAAAACTATTTGCCCCTCAGTAATATAACCGGTTAAGTCTGGTACCGGATGGGTGATATCATCATTAGGCATAGTTAGTATGGCTATCTGAGTAATACTTCCCTTGCAGTCTTTCAACATACCAGCTCTTTCATAGAGATTGGCGAGATCCGAATAAAGATATCCCGGATATCCCTTTCTGGAGGGTACTTCCTCTCTGGCCGAGGAGATTTCCCTTAAAGCTTCACAATAACTAGTTATATCGGTCATTACCACTAAGACATGCATATCGCATTCAAAAGCCAGATACTCAGCAGCAGTAAGAGCACACCTGGGAGTAATAATTCTCTCCATTACCGGATTATCAGCCAGATTTAAAAACATTACTACTCTATGCATAACTCCGGTCTCTTCAAATACCTTCCGAAAAAAGTCAGCTTCGTCGTGCTTTATGCCCATAGCCACAAAAACTACCGCAAAGTTAGCGGTCTCTTCGCCGGTAATCCTGGCTTGTTTTACAATCTGTGCTGCTAACTGGTTGTGGGGAAGCCCATCTCCCGAAAAAATAGGTAATTTCTGTCCCCTTATTAGAGTTAAAAGGCCATCTATAGAAGAAATCCCGGTCTGGATGTGGTTCCGAGGATAAAGTCTTGCTACGGGGTTCATTGGCCTACCATTTATATTATAGCTTTTGTTAGAATATATTTCTCCAGCACCATCCATAGGTCTTCCCATGCCATTAAAAACCCTGCCAAGAATTTCTTTAGATAGAGATATTTCCATGGGTTTACCGGAAAAAATTACGCTTACATCATTTAAGGAAATACCCGATGTCCCTTGAAAAACCTGTATTATAACTTTCCCTCTATCAATTTGAACTACTTTACCTATCCTATGTTCCTTCCCGGAAATTTCTATATCCACTATTTCGTCATATACCGCATCCTTGACTTCGTCCATTACTAAAAGAGGGCCTTCGGCTTTATCTATCTTTAGATATTTAACTTTCATTTATTCTACCTTCTTTATACATGCTCTCCACGCTGTCATAGTAATGGCCTATCCTATTGATAAGTTCCTGGAAGAGTTTGGATTTTTCCTCAGCGGCATTATATTTCATCATTATTATATCGGAAAAGAGTTTCTCATTTTTAATTTTGGAAAGGGGTATGCCTTTTTTTACACAGGAATATGCCCTATCGTAAAGCTTGTTAATAACCTTGAGCATACTATGCTGACGCAGAAGATCCGTATAGAAGTCCTGCGGATGATAGGCGTTTTGCTGGAGATACCCGATCTTTATGATCCTGGCTATCTCCAGTATAACTCTCTGATCATCGGGTAATACATCTTCTCCTACCAGTTTTACAATGTCCATGAGTTTGTTTTCTTCCTGAAGGATCCTCATTATTTTAGATCTGAAAGTCATCATGTCTGGTGCTACATTTTCTTTAAACCAATCTCCCAGCATAGGAATATAACCACTGTAAGAGGAAAGCCAATTTATAGAAGGAAAATGCCTGGCATGAGCCAGCTCCCGGTCTAGTGCTAGAAAAGCCCCCACGATCCTCTTGGTAGACTGGGTAACTGGTTCTGAAAAGTCCCCCCCTGCCGGAGAAACTGCTCCTATCACAGTAATAGATCCTTCTGTCCCGTTAAGATTTTTGA
>ASPA01000046.1 GCA_000405605.1 Atribacteria bacterium SCGC AAA255-G05 | reverse complement strand
AGATTGTTATGATAATGCCTGTATGGAATCCTTTTTTTCTACTTTAAAAAAGGATATTATCTATGGTAGAAGATTCAAAACACGAGAAGAGGCTAAACTGGTTATCATTGAATATATTGAAACTTTCTATAATTGTCACAGGCTTCACTCCACACTGGGAAACATGTCACCAATGGAATATGAACGTCAATATTATTACCAGGAGGAGGTAGCCTAACCATGATGGTTAAAATAATGAGCAATTCTAAGAGAATCAAAGAAAAAGCACATTTTTATGTGTCTATATTAGCGGGGGCAGTCCAACTTTTTAGTTCTTGGTTTTTAGTTTTTATAAACTCGAAACTATTAACCCATTACTCATTGCTGTATTTCTTATACTCTACACGCTCTACAATAATAATATTCTGGATTCTGGCTCCTATTTTCTTAACTAACTAAATGTATACGCTAAACGCTGTACGCTCCACGCTAGGTTTATTTACTACCAACCAATTAGCTAGCTAACTAAATAGCAGCGTGATATAATAATTTAGAGATAATTTTTAGTTAATTTACAATTATATGACAAAAATAAATTTAGAAAGAAAGGGTAAATATTCTAAGAATAAATTTGATACAGAAAAATGAAGGAAAGTAATAATATAGAAGAAATAAAAGATAAAAAAAAAGAAGAAATAAAATTTTTAGCTGACATAATGCTGGGTAAATTAGTTAAATGGCTGCGCATTTTAGGCTTCAATACTACTTATCCTTCCTTCGATGATGATTTATCTCTCATTCTAACCGCTCGGCAAGAAGGAAGAATATTACTCACTAGAGACACCAACCTAATTAAAAGACGAAACGTCTGTGATTTCTTGTTTATTAAGGGTGATCACTGGGAAGAACAGTTATTAGGAATAATAAAGGGATTAAAATTAAAAATTAATTTCGATTCAAAAATATTCTCTCGTTGTTCGCTATGTAACACCCTCACTAAAAATGTCGCTAAAAAAGAAGTTAAAAACTATGTACCCCCTTACGTATTTTTAACTCAAAATAAGTTTGTCTATTGCCCTTCTTGTAAAAAATATTACTGGAGAGGGACTCACTGGCAAAGAATGACTCAAATAATTCAAAACTTAAAACTTTTTTCTGCATGAAGCATTACTTTTTAAAGTAGGGGTCGGATTTATCCGACCCGTTCTCATTGCGGGTTCGATGATTTGATTAAATATATTTTTATTTTTCTGGCAAAACTTCTATGCCAGGGAGTTTTTTCCCGCCTAAAAATTCTAAAGAAGCTCCCCCGCCGGTAGAGATATAAGTCATCTTCTCTGTTAACCCTGCATTTTCAATTGCGGCGATAGAATCTCCACCGCCAATTATCGTTACGGCCTTCCCCTCCATATCTGCTAATATTTTTGCTATTCTATTGGTTCCCTTGGCATATTTTTCTATCTCAAATACTCCCACTGGCCCATTCCAGAATATAGTCTTTGCCTTTTTAATCTCTTTTTCAAATATGGCTATAGATTTGTCGCCTATGTCTGCTCCTTTTACATCCTTAGGTATATCCTCATTTTTTACTACTTTACTCTCTGCACACTCTGACAACTCTTTGGTTATTACTAAATCAACCGGTAAAATTATTTTATTTCCCTGCTCTTCAGCCTTCTTTAACATTTTTTTAACTATTTCTAAGTCATACTCTTCTAATAGTAAATTAGTTACGTCATACCCTAAAGCAGCTAAACAGGTATAACTCATTCCTCCGGCAATCAATATTCTATCCGCGATAGATAATAAATTCTGGACAACTTCGATCTTTCCGGATACCTTTGCTCCTCCCAGTAATACCACAAAAGGTCTCTCGGGATTCTCGATTAAATTGCTTAGCACCTCTATCTCTCTGGCCATCAAAAATCCGGCATAAGAAGGTAATATTTCAGCCACTCCTACCGTAGAAGCATGGGCTCGATGGGCAGTACCAAAAGCATCATTCACAAAAATATCGGCTAAATTGGCCAGTGCTTTAGCAAATTCCGGTTTATTTTTTTCTTCCTCTGGATAAAATCTTAGATTTTCCAATAATATGACTTCGCCTTTTTGCATATTTAAAACGGCTTTTTCTACTTCTTCACCGATACAATCATTAACTTTTTTCACATCTTGTTTTAATAATTCACTCAATCTCCTGGCTACCGGGTCTAATCTCAATTTCTCAACTACTTTCCCTTTCGGACGGCCTAAATGGCTCATCAAAATCACTTTAGCTTGATGAGAAATTAAATAATTAATAGTAGGAAGAGCAGCCTTTATTCTTGTGTCATTAGTAATTTCAAATTTGTTATTTAAAGGGACATTAAAATCTACTCTGACCAATACTCTTTTGTCTACTAATTGATTGCCTTTTAAATCTTTGACAGTCTTTTTTTGCATCCAATACAACCTCCAATATTTTAAATTAGTCGTTAGTGAATAGTGAATAGTCGTTAGCATAAGAAGACACGGCACGTCGTGCCTTTTCTTTTGTAAGGATATAATGAATTGTGCCCTCTCTGTTTTACTGCCTTTTGTTTACCTTGCTAAGCGAGTATCTACTAAAATAAGGATTACGGAAAAAGGAAATTCCTATACAATTAAATTAATTATACAACTAAGTGATTATCTAATCAATGATATTTTATAGGGTGTCATTTTGTAAAAATATGCTAAAGAAGCATCCCTTATCAGTCCTTTTTAGTTAAAAATTATTGCTAAAAGAGCCGCGACCAAAATGGCAGGCAATAAATTTCCTATTTTAATCTTTTTTATCTCTAACAAACCAAAGCCTATTCCTAATATTAAAATTCCTCCCACTGCAGTCATCTCATTTATTACCTCTGGTGAAAGGAAGTCTTTAATCAGCCGCGCCAATAGAGTAATTCCTCCTTGATACAAAAAAACCGGAATTGCAGAAAACAAGACCCCTATCCCCATGGCAGCAGTAAAAGCGATGGAGGTGAGTCCGTCTAATAAGGATTTAGTATAAAGTATATCCGGATTACCGCTTAATCCCTCTTTGAGGGCACCCATTATGGCCATAGACCCCACACAATATAACAGGCTGGCAGTTACAAATCCTTCTACAAATCTTTCGGAAGCGGCGCCACCTTTAAATTTTGATCTTATTTTCTCTCCAAATCTTTCTAATCCTTCTTCAATCCCTATCATCTCTCCTATTATCCCGCCAATTGCCAAGGAAAAGATTACTAATAGAATATTGTTCGTTTTGAGAGCCATTTGCACGCCAATCAATAAGGAAGCTAACCCCAGGCCTTGTATTACAATCTTGCCAATCTTTTCGGGAAATTTACTCTTTAAAATAAATCCTACAGAACATCCCAAAAAAATTGCAATTACATTTACTATAGTTCCTTTCATTAAAAACATTTCCCCCTTTTTTTCAAATCAAGTTGCTTATAATATAGTTTCGTTGTTTTATACATAATTTACTTTATAAATATTTATTTTGCAAGATAATTTGTTATACCTTGTAATAGCCTACTTAGACATATAATATATAATACTACTGGTAAATTGCAAATAAAAATAGAAATATGCTATACTTTAATCCGTAGGTTGCAGGTTTCAAGTTTGAAAAAGTAGGGGCGTATGGAATTAGTTGCCTAGTTAGCTGGTTAAGAAAATTAGCGTGGAGCGGATAGAAAAACAGTGATAAGCAATAAGTAATTAGTGACAAGTTACGGGTTGCAAGTTACAAGTTTAAATAAAGAAAGCAATAACATATTACCTGCCGTATCGACTACAGACTGGAAGACTGGTAGACCGGCGAACTGGAAGACTGGCGGACCGGTAGACTAAATTAATTGGCCAATTGGCAAATCGGTGAATCGGCTAATTGATATTAACTGGATAACTAAATTGACTGGCAAACTAATTCTAATTGGTCAATTACAAATCAAGGAGCGAATGAATTTTTGAACGAGTTGATTTTAGATAAAAAAAGATTCCTTAAGGGATTAGTAATTTCCTTATTTATCGGAATTATAGTTATTTTAATTATCACTTTTGTTACTACTAACCAGAATACCTGGACAAGTTTATCTTATATTAATAAAGAATACCTTTTCTTTGCTTTTGTTTTAATGGTGTTTGCTGCTGTAATAGATGCCTTCAGAATAAAAATGGTGGTAGAGGCAGTTAATGAAAAAATTACTTTTCCAGAAGCCTTAAAAGTGTACTATATTAGTAACTTTGCCGGTGGTATAACCCCTTTTTTCTCTGGTACTTTGCCCACCCAAATATATTTATTTAATAAAGACATAAAAAACAAAATGACCTTGGGTAAGGCTACTATGGTTGCCACCATCATGCCCCTGATTAAAACCTTGGTTTTTTCTATTTTTGCCCCAGTTATTTTTTTCAGCTTCAAGAAAACAATTACTGATTACACCATTATTTCTGCAATTCTTATCAATGGAGCTATACTAATTTCCCTGTTTTTGCTCTTTTTGTTTATCTTAGCGGTAAAATACCCCGATAAGATGTTGGGAATAATTTTCAAAATTCAACATTTACCCTGTATCTTAAAATTTTCCAAAAAAGAACAAATATTACGCTTATTAGATAGAGTAACCCTGGAAATCGAAGAATTCCATAAGAGTTTTTCCTTATTAAGAGAAAATTGGATTAAACTATTGTTATCTACCCTCTACACGATTATCTTTTGGGTCACCTTTTTTTTAATAACCCCCTTACTTCTTTGGGGATTTAACCTAAATTTTAATTTCTCCCATGTATTGGTAATGCAAGTTATATTCTATTTTATTTTACCTTTTATGCCTACTCCGGGTGGAAGTGGGACAGCAGAAGTAGGATTTGCCTCATTATTTTCTTTCTTTGTCCCTCTTCACCTTTTGGGTATCTTTGTAGGAGCCTGGAGATTTATAGCCTTTTACTTCAATTTGTGCATCGGGGCTATAGTTCTATTGGTAGAAATTAAAAGGTTAAAAAACAAGAAACGACGACAAGAAGAAGTAGACAAAAAGTAATTATATTTCTTCTTCTTTTACTTTCCTCTTAGCTTTAGCCCTAATTCCTCCAAAAGATTTAAAAATTTGATCGACCCCCAGGGCAATTATTAATATTGGCCAAAATTTCCAGATATCTTCTGAAATCACAAAATTGAAAAAATATTTAGCTAAAAAGATGGTTCCTATTGCTATTAGTATTACTCCAAAAAAAATAGATTTATTTTGCCAAATTTCTTTAATTCCCCAAATAAGTAAAATTACCGGCCACAGATTCCATACTCTTCCCCATATTTCTAAATCAGTGAAATTCTCAACTATAAATATGATACCAACAGCTAATATTATTAATCCGAAAACCCAATTTCCCTTGCCTTCTTCACTCGCACTCATTATTTTTCCTCCTTTAATATTTTCTTTCTTTTTAATAAGCGAATTTTCTTTGCTTCCTGCCAAATATATTCCAGGTCATAAAAGTTCCTTTTCTCTCTAGAAAATATATGAACTATCACATCACCATAATCCAATAATATCCATCCTGTCCCAGGCTTGCCTTCATAATGCAATAATCTAATTTTGTTTTCTTTTAATTTCCTCATAATAAAATTACTTATTGCCTTTAATTGAGGTTCTGAATCACCACTGGTGATTACAAAATAATCAGCAATCAGAGTCAATTTGTTTAGATTCAATATTACTGTATCTTTTGCTTTTTTATCTTCGGCAACAGCTGCAGCCATTTTTGCAATAGCTAATGAATTTTTATTCAAAAACATCACATCCTTTTTTGTTAGTATGTCGTATGTCGTATATCGTATATCGCAAAAAAGATAGGAGTTAGAATATAAAATAGCATATAGGGTGTATAATTAGGTTTCTGGTTTCTATTTTCTTTACGATATACTATATACTAATTTATCATATCCTTCCCTAATATTATAACTAAATCTAAATTAGCATTGGTTTGATATTCTTTAACAATTTCAAAATCGTTAAATAGTTTTTTAAATTCATTATTTAAATTTACTTCTTTTGAATATATTATAATTTTAGTTTTTTCATAATTAAAATTGTCCGCATTACCAAGATTTACAATTTCAAATCCCTGCAATTCTAAATCATTGGCTATTTTATGAGCAATACCCGTCATAGCATTTCCATTCAAAACTTCCACTTTTATGCCACTATTTTTACTATAGATCAGTGATTTCACCCTTTGCCGTACTTCTTCCACATCTGGTTCTAAATAACTAATTCCTTCAATATAAACTGGTTCACCCTGAACTGTTTCAACCTTAAACTTTTCTTGATTTACACCTCTGAACAAATTAGCTAAGGCAACAGTATCCCGTGCTTCTATATTAGTCTCTATATAATCTTTCATCCCTTCAGATATCTGGGGAATTTTAATCATAGAATCAAAGTTTATCATTTTTTTTATTACGGCTAAGGCTAATTTTTGTTGTCTTTTTATTCGGCCTAAATCTCCCAATTTATCGTACCTGAATCTTATATATTGCAAGGCCTTTTCCCCATTCAATATTTGCTTCCCCGGGTGAAGATTTATTTCCACCCCTCCTGCCTTATCCACATAATGCATCTCTTTTTCTACATCAATTTCTACCCCACCTAGCTCGTCGATAATATAAACAAATCCGTTAAAATCTGCCACCGCATAAAAATGAATCGGCAAATCTAAAAAAGAACTGACAGTTTTAGATATCAATTTTACTCCTCCAAAGGCATAGGCATGATTTATTTTGTCCATTCCTCTTTCTGGAATTTCCACCCTGCTATCTCTAGGAATGGACAGGATAAGGATATCTTTAGTTTTTGGAGAAATGCTTAAAAAAACAATAGTATCTGCGCGTCCGTAGTTTTCAATCTCGTCACAGCCCACAATTAAGATATTTACCCGGTTGTAAGACATTATGTCAGAGCTGAAGGGAAATATCCCAAAATATTTTAATAAAAAAATTAGGACAACTAATAATAGGACAGAAAACATAATTAAGATTACTTTTTTTTCTTTTTTCTTTTTTATTCCTCTTCCTTTATTTCTTCTTACCCTATCCCCTAAACTATTTTCATACATTAAATAAAAACCACCTTGCTTAGAATATTGTTCCTGGCTTCAATAGAAATTGGATGAATTAATAAATCTTTGCTAATTAGATATAGTAATCCTATGTTCAGAGCCATTAAGACTGCTTTGTCCAAATTTATTTCTGCCATTTTTCTTACTTCTTCCACCCCATTCATATTTCTTAAAGGTTCAATCTTATCACTCAGATAAATTATTTTATCTAAAAGGGACATTTGAGCTGCACCGGTACTGTGTGCTTTTATTGCTTTTAAAATAACGGGATCTTGAATGTTAAATTCCTTTTTTGCGATAACCGCCCCTACCAAAGGGTGTAACAATTTAGGAATTTTACGAATAATTTCATCAAGTTCGATATTATATTCAAAAACCATTTTTTCTAAAGTTTTATAATCTAAATCCTTAGCACAATCATGTAATAATCCGGCGACTTCGGCTTTATCTGCATCATAATTATATTTTATGGCTAACTTACGGGCAACCTTAGAAGTATTAACCGAGTGTTCAAATCTCTCTTCGCCTAGCATCTCTTTTAAACTTATTTTTATCAAATCTAAATCCACCCTTGTCTCCTATCTCTTGTCTTAAGAGGTTCTGAAAAAAAATGTAACATTTTGTGCCAGGCACTAAATATTACATTTTACTATATAACCCTTTTTTGTAGATATATTCTTCCACTTCTTGGGGGAGTAAATATTTTATGCTTTTCCCCTCTCTCACTCTTCTTCTGATATCAGTAGAAGATATAGATAAAGCGGGGATTTCCATAATTTCGATAATTTTTTTAAATTTTTTGTCTAACTTATTCAAATCGTATCCCGGCCGGGTTGCGGCCACAAACTGACAAAGCTTAATTAATTCCTCACTTTTATACCAGGAATCTACCTCTAAAAAAGCATCGGCCCCGGTGATAAAAAATATTTTAACCCCATGGTGATATATCTTTAAAAATTCTTTAACAGTGTCTATAGAATAAGAAGGTCCCGGCCTATTGAGTTCAACTTTGGATACCTCGAAAAATTGGTTATTACTGGTGGCCAGGACTGCCATTAAATATCTGCCTTCGGGGTCAGATATATCATTTTCTCTTTTGTGGGCAGGCTGATGACAGGGTACAAATATTACTTTATCTAATTTAAATTCAACCCTCGCTTCTTCGGCTGCAAATAAATGTCCACAATGTATGGGGTCAAATATTCCACCCATTATTCCTAAACGTTTAATGCTCACTTTTTCCTTAAAAATTATTCTTCCTCCGTCTTTTAGTCGTTAGTAATAAATACAAGATACAAGATTATTTAATTGACCGATCCACCAATTAACCAATTGTCGAGTAGATGAGCTTCTCTAAACTTTAGGAACAAGTTTGTATTCCCTGTTTGCTTCCCGTTTCCTAAATGGAAGTGTCACAATATCTGTTCCCTGGCAAATTGAAAGCTCACCCCTCACAGAACCGTGCTTGCACTATTAATGCACACGGCTCTTCATATTATCTTAACATAAATAACTAAAGTTAGGAGACAAATCATAAATATGAACAGTGATTTTAGGAATAGGTAGAGGGTAGCGTTTTAAGAATAAGCTAAACTTATTCCAGTCAAAGCTCCTCTTCTGACTCCTCCTATTCATCCACTTAAACAGTAGTTTAACCACTTCTGTCCTGAAACCTACTAAGGCTTTAGTATTATCCGTTATTCCGTAATAGCGGTAATACCCGAGTAATTTAATAGTAAGCTTCTGCATTATGATTTTAGTTTTCGTATTCCTATTAACTTTCAACCATTCTTTACAGCGTTTAAGGCTTGCCGTGAACTTCTTTCTTGAGGTCTTCCTCTTTACCCGAAACTTGCCCTTCTTGCTTTTGCCAGCATAATGTGTAAAACCTAAGAAATCGAAAGTTAATGGCTTTGCTCTATCCCGGCTGTCTTTACCAAAAGGAATTATCTTGCTTTTATCTTCAGCCAATTCCAGATTAAACTCTTTTAGTCTTTCTGTTAAGTCCTGATAGAATCTATGGGCTTCTTCCGGATATTGAAAACAACAGATGAAATCATCGGCATAACGTATCAGATACGCTGAACCTTTACATCCTTCTCTTATTCTTTCTTTAAACCATAAATCCAGTACGTAATGTAAGTAGATATTAGCCAATAGAGGAGATATTATTCCTCCTTGAGGAGTTCCTTCTGAGGTAGGAAGAAGACTGCCTTCTTCCGTCACCCCTGCCTTTAAGAATTTTACTACCAGTCGGTTTATCTTGGGGTCGGCTATTCTAATCGATAGAAACTCCATTAACCTCCTATGGTCTAAGTGTTCGAAAAATCCCTTTATATCCACATCTAGTACAGTTGTTACCCCTTTCTTCTCTATGATGTAATTTAGTGCTTTTAAGGCTTTATGACACCCCAGATGAGGTCTGAACCCGTAAGAACAATTTAAGAAATCCTGTTCGTAGACGGCTTCCAGTATCTCCTTTAGGGTAAACTGTACCAGTTTGTCCTCGTAGGCCGGTATGCCTAGTGGCCTGGTCTTATTAGTACCTGTTTTGAAGATGTATCTTCTTAAGACTGGCTGAGGCCTGTAAGCGTTTCTTTTCATTCTGGTTACCAGGTCTTTGACATTCTCTTTTAGGTTCTCTTCGTATTTGTCTTTAGTTACCTTGTCTATACCGGGTACTTTGTTAGCCTTCATTTTCCTGTGAGCCTGGATGAGCGATTCTTCATTAATCAAGTGTACCAAAGATGTAAATTTTTCTTCCGGTCTTTCTTTAGCTATTTCTGCTATCCTTTCCAGTTTTGTTTGCATTCGTACTCCTCTCTGAGTGGGTAAATGTTTCCCTGTAAAAGGGCGATAATATGTTACAGCCTTCCCTCTGTAGGAGTTACCCTACTTCAACGGTACTATACTGTAATCCGACTCCCTACCTGCCATCTGGCTTCCTTGCTTTATTATCACTTGTTCTGCCATACTCACAGTATCCTCTGCAAGAACAGATAGGGTCTCCCCAGTTGCCGTATCATACCTGTGTGTAACATGCCAAGGTCATAGACCCCGGGGAAGCATTAATAATCTTACCAGAGCGATTATTAAACTATAGCTTTCTGTGTCAGTCACCACATCAGCCTTCCCAATTTTCTGGTTCTTACGGGGCTCAATCCCTTCAACGTGCGCTTTCGGCCTGCTACCTTGTTTGCCTACGCTTAAAGATAGTAGTTACCTACTATCCTCCAAAGCTAACTACTGGCGGTTGGTTAGACCTTACCAGACGGGATTCCCACCCGTTATATGATACGACCTTGCTAGGCCGCACGACCAATTGACCAATTAGGATTAGTTTGTCAGTTGACCAGTTAAAATTAATTGACCAATTTGCCAATTGACCAATAAAATAATTGGCCGATTCACCAATTTACCGATTGACCAATTAAGTAGGGGTCGAATTTATTCGACCCGAAACGGGTTCAATGAATCGAACCCCTACACTTAGATAGACATGCGAGATGCCTGTCCTACGGTTTTATTAGATTATTCTGGATGTATAGTAATACACCAATGCGTCTTTTTCAAACTTGTAACTTGCAATCCGTAACTTGTCACTAATTACTCATTACTTATCACTGTTTTTTTATCCGCTAAACGCTAGTTATCTTTCTCTTCCGGTATACTTTCTTCAATTTTTGTTTCTATTTCACTCTGTTCGGGCTCTTTCTCTTTCTCGCCCTCTACTTCTCCATTGATTACCGCAAAAGTAATATCCTTCTCCGAATAGATCCAGTTCTCTATCTTGTCTCCATCTTTAAAACTGACTTCTATTCGTGAAGGAAAGTCAAAACCAAAATATCCTTTTCTTTCTAAAACCTGTTTGTAGGGGAGTGATTTTGCTTTCTCCAATTGAAGCCACAGATTTTCCTCTTTATCTTTTAATCCCAAAGAACTATAAATTTTGGTTAATTGCACGTAAGAACGCCAATATGGTGAGGGATGCTCAAAGGAGATTGGGTTAGCAGTTTCTTCTATATCGATAACTCTTTTATAATTTTCTATAGCTAAATTGGTAAACTGCCAGGTGCTTTTTTCTCCTAAAACTCGATAAGTTTCAGCTATCCAGTAAAAAGCTTCTAATAAATTCGGTTCCATACTGGCGGCTCTTTTAAAATAAGGGAGAGTACTTAACAAACTGTCTACAGAAGGGGCACTCACCCTAAAAAGATATTCTTCCGGATTTCCAATTATCTCAATTCCCTCATTCAAATAATCATTCGCCTTATCTGATTGAACCCTGGAGGTGCTCTTAAAACTGCCTGTTAAATTCTGAAAGGCATATTGATTTCTGGGGTTGATTCTTAGAACTTCTTTCCATTGTTCTATTGCCTGACTATAATCACCGGTTTGTTTATATACTTTCCCCAGCCAGTAATGGGCATTCTCAAAATCAAGGTTCAGCTCTATAGCTTTCTTATAATATTGTTCGGCCATCTCATATTTCCCCTGAAGAAAATACTCATACCCATTTTTATAGTAGGTCTGATAATCCTGAGCGTAAATTATTGCACTGCTCAAAATTAAAATTAAAAATAGGATTAATAAACTCAGACCGATTTTATGAAAAAATTTTTCCATCATTATTCTTGCACCTTCCCCACTTTCTTCTTATTAATATTCTTTAATCTTATGATTCTTTCAACTTCTCCACATAATTCATTCTTAAATTTGCCAGTAAACTTTCGATCCGCTTGAAATCTTCCGGGTTTAAATCATCTTTAATTTGGTCATATAAAAATACTATAGTATCTATAGCAATTTTAGCTTTTTTTAAATCTTTATTAATTTCTTTAGTCTCGGGATTCATGATGAGTCCCAAATACTCCCAGGCTTTTCCGCTCAACATACTTATAAACCACACAAAAAGAACAGGTAAATCAGGTTCTTTAAAATGCTCTTCTTGTTTTTTTTCTTCTTCTTTACCTTTTTCCTTTGTTTCTTCTTTCTCCTCTTTCTGTACCTTTTTTTCTTTTATCTCTTCGTCTTTTTCTGTTTTCTCTTCTCTTACTTCTTCTTTTTTCATAATTACTATCCTTCTCCCCCTTATTTACTAGTATTTCGTATATAGCATATCGTATCGCGTATACAAATAGTTAGTTGGTTGCCTGGTTAATCAGTTCTTGTCACTAATTACTCATTACTCATCACTGTTTTTCTATCCGCTCTACGCTATTCTTAGCTATATACTATATACTATATACTCGATACTTTCTTAATCTGAGTCCTCGTTCAAACTAACCACACAATAAGATGCTGCGCCCTCTCTTCTCCCAATAAAACCCATCTTCTCATTAGTTGTAGCTTTAATATTTATCTTTTCGGAAGATATTTTTAAAACTTGGGCTATATTTTTTTTCATCTTCATAATAAAGGGTGCAATCCGTGGTTCCTCCAATACTACGGAAACATCTATATTGTTTATGGCAAGTTTTTTTCTTTTTAATATTTTATAAATATTTTCCAATAATTTTAGACCGGAAATATTTTTATATTGTTCATCATTATCCGGGAAATGCTGGCCGATATCTCCTTCTCCTGCTGCTCCTAATAAAGCATCTATTAAAGAATGAATTAAGACATCAGCATCTGAATGTCCATCCAAACCCTTTTGGTACGGAATAACCTCTCCTCCTAAAATTAATTTTCTCCCCAAAATTAAAGGATGGACATCGTATCCAAAACCTACCCGCATGAATTTACCTCACTATTAGTTACTTAGTTACATGGTTAATTGGTTAACTGGTTCTTGTTACTAATCACTCATTACTGTCGCTCTATATACATTGGCTCCTGAATTCGGGCTCCTAACTACTGATTTTTATCTTTTATTTTCTTAACCAGGTAACCAATTAACTAACTAACTAATTAACGACTAAATAGTATGCACTGCCCAGATTGATTTATATTCTGATTTTAATTTTTCGTAAATCTTTAAAGCTTGCTCTTTGTTTTGGGCTATTCCGAAAACAGTAGGGCCGCTGCCGGACATAAGGGCACCCAAAGCACCCTCTTCTATTAACCTATCTTTAATTTTTCCAATTTCCGGGTATTTTTTAATTATTAACCCTTCAAAAGAATTAAATAAATTTTTAGCAATTCCCGGAAGCTCCCCCTCTTTTAGGGCATTAAGCATGCCTTTAGTATTGTTTTTCTCTTTCTTAAGCCACTCTAAATTAAGATTATTATAAGCCCACTTGGTAGGTATTTCAAACCCAGGGTTTATTATTATAATCCACAGTGGTGGGTTGATCGGAGATAGAGGAGTTACTTTTTCCCCTTTATGGTAAGCAAGAGCAGTGCCATTCTGGATGCAAAAAGGGACATCCATTCCCAGTTCTTCTCCTATTTCCCTTAAATCCTTATTGCTTAAATTCAAAGCGAAAAGTTTATTTATTCCTACTAAAATAGAGGCGGAATTAGCTGAACCCCCCGCCATCCCACCGGCTAAAGGAATTTTTTTATCAATTTCTATTTTGACTCCCCTTGTTATTCTATATCGGTGAAGAATCTTCTCTGCTGACCTATAGGTTAAACTTTGGGAATCGACGGGAACCAGAGGATGACTGCATTTTATCTTTATTCCTTCTTTTTCTTCCTTAATAAATATTCTGTCAGCAAGGTTAATAGATTGCATTATGGTCTCTATATCATGATATCCATCCTGACGCTTCGCCAGTATATTTAGAGTCAGATTTATCTTGGAATAGCTATCTATTTCAATTTCTTTCATAATTTGAACTTAAATCCAAATCCTTTCTTTAAAAAAATCTCCGCTACAATTACATCAAAGGGAGTAGTTATTTTAATATTTTCTTCTGAACCAATTATCAATTTTACTTTATGCCCGTATCTTTCCACAATCGCGGCATCGTCTGTGGCTAAATATTTATCTTTATAAGCCTGATGATAAGCAGGTAAAATTATATCATATTTAAAAGTTTGGGGGGTTTGAGCTCTCCATATCTCCTCTCGGTTAAGAGTTTTATTTATAAAAAAATTATTTTCACTTTTTTTTACAGTGTCTTTAATGGGAATAACTGCAATCGCTGCTCCATATTCCTGTGCTTTTTCAATTGAATTCCGGATAGTAGTTGCTTCAACTAAAGGACGAGCACCATCGTGGATCACTACTATATCTGTATCCTTATCCAGTGCCTTTAGGCCATTATATATTGAATCCTGCCTGGTCTTTCCTCCATCAACTAATTCTTGAACCTTAAAAAAGTTGTATTTTAATATTATGTTTTTGTGACATATCTCCTTTTCCTCAGGGTTAACTAAGAGATATATTTTATCAATTAATTTACATTTTTCAAATTTCTCAATAGTGTAGGCTAAAATTGGCTTGCCAAAAATAGGGATAAAGGGCTTGTTTATCCTGGCATTCATTCTTTTTCCCTTACCGGCTGCTGCGATTAGAGTTACTATTTTCATATCTACAACCCCATTCACCCATTCACCCATACACCCATTCACCCATACACTTATTAATTGGCGAATTGGTCAATCGGCAAATTGGTCAATTAATTCATCTTTCAATTGTAAAAGCTATCTCTAGATATCCTTCAATAACCATATCTGTTTCGATCTTAGAAATTATTAAATCCTCTTCTTCTTCTTTCCTTAGGTCACCATTTCTAATATTTTCTTCGTAGGGCAATTCATTAGAATATACAATTACTTCTCCGATAATTTGATTACCTCTTGGCCGATCAGAAATTTTCTTAAAGGTCTCTTCTAAACTTTTACAATCCTGTTTACTACTATCAACAAACTCTTCCTGGTAATTATCTAATAACTCTCCTCCTCCGTTTACCATTAATAAAGCTTCCCCTGGAGGTGTATCTGAAGGGATCTGAATAGTCATCGTCTTTTCAATTAAATCTCCGCGAAAAGGTCTAATCTTAATTTTCGCTTCAAGATAATCTCCCGGCTTAATTGAGGAATCTTCTAATACAACTTCCTCCACCCTGCCAATTTTCTTTTTAGTATCTATTTTAATATCGATATTTATCGCCGTCAAATCAACTATTTCAAAATAATTATTTACGATTAAATCTATAATCTCGGGTATCTCAGTGATAGCCTGAACGGCTATATCATCTGAACTGTAATACATATTCTTTCGGAAAAGCTCTTGCCCCTCTTTCTTCCCTTTTATCCCTACATCTATCTTAGCAGTTCCTGCTCCAATCCTATCCAGAGCATTATCTATCGCCTGCACGGTTATATTTGAAACCAGGGGCTCTAACAGATCGTAATCATTTATCATCTGGACTCCCATCTGGTAAGATAGTCCTGAATTAACCTCTGTTACTTGTATTTTAAGCGGAATCACCGGAGGGTAAGAATTCAGTATGGCTAATATACCTGCCTCTCTATCCTGAACGACTTTCCCCACTAAATTTAAAGGAGAACCCAATTTAAAGGGCATAACTATATTGGGAAAACTATGATAAATATATATTGCAGAAAGAAGGAATGAAACTTTACCCTTCTTTAAAAAAGGGTGTCCTAAAGCCAAAATCCTGTTTCCTTCTCGATAAGTTACTGTTCCGATAGAAGTAATATTAACATCTCCCCTAATCAATTGTATTCCTATGGCAGAACCGGCTTCTATTTTATTGGAAAGCCTTTCTCCCACCTCTTGAAAGTTTGTATCACTATTTTCGTTAAACCCGACTCCTTGAATAGATATAAGATTAAATTCTTTTAGAGAACTGCTTAATCTCTCTAAAGCTCTACCCTTAATACCATTTATAATAATCGGTGAAACTACAGGGTAAAAGATAATTTCCTCTCGGCCTGCTAATTCTGGAAAATTATTATTTTTCAAAATATTTTTAACTATTATTTTGTTTGTCTTTTCCGCTGTAAAATATAAAGAATTATCAATTTTATATTTTTGTAATAAAGTCTGATTGTTTTCATGGGGGAGATTGAATATTTCTAACATCTCCTGAATGGGGGTTACAAGGCAGAGATTGTGTTCGCTCATTTCCCAGGCATAAGATACAGCTCCAATAAGTCTGCCGTCTATATAGACCGGGCTGCCACTCGTCCCTGCTGATATACCGCCGCCCTCTTCAATCTTATCTCCGCTTAAATTGGCTAAAATAAAATGATTAATACTGCCTTCGCCTTTAACTATATCTATGACATCTACCTGAAAAGTTTCTATCTGCGTTCCGTGAAAAACGGTTTTTCCTATCCCCGTCATCCCCGGCTTTATTTCTGAAACTGGCATAAAAATATTCTGGCTAAAGGATAAATTTGTCCCCGTGGTAAATAAAATTAATAAAATAAATATAATTGTTATACAAATATTTTTATTTAATTTTATCTTCATCTTTACCTTCTTTATTAAAATTGTATCTCGCATCTCGCGAGGATGGTTAGCCAGTTAGTGGTTATGTGACTAATAAAACCTTACCATTTATTAATACCAGAATTCATGCTAAAATAGAAAAAATATACCAAAAAAGATACTTACCATCTTTAAAGAAAAGAGGTACTTATGTTAAAG
>ASPA01000045.1 GCA_000405605.1 Atribacteria bacterium SCGC AAA255-G05 | reverse complement strand
AATTTAAAGCGAAAGACGAATAAAGCTAAGAAAATATTAAGAGTTATAATACAATTTTGGCTATTAAATATGTGAATATTAATCAAATAGGATTGTGTTATTTATTTAAATAGATAAAAAAATAGAAGGAGAATAAATAAAATTATGGCGAAATGTTCTGAAAAAGAGATGTTAAAAAAATTATTAAAATTTAACACTCCAACCGTTGGAAATGTTGTTGCTACTTATCCGGAAAACCCACATTGCTTAGGATTGTATGATAATTGGTATGGCCGCTGGTACACCAGTCAGAAAGTAAAATGTGTATTTCCTGAAAAGGGAAGAAGGATTGGATATGCCGTTACACTAGTCTTTTCATTACCTGACCCAAAAGTAAAATCATATTCGTTTATTGATTTAATTGAAGTTCTTGACCAGGCTAAAAAACCAATTGTTGTCGTTGCTCAGCAAAAATTTCCAAGTGATATAGCTGACAGTGTTGGCTTGTTTGGAGGTCAAATGACTTCATTGATGCAAGCAAGTGGAGTTGTCGGTGTAGTCACTGATGGTCCATCACGTGACTTAGATGAAATGAGAGAGTTAGATATACAGTATATTATGAGTGGTACAACCTCGGGACATGGAGATTTTGTGATAAGTGAGATTAATACAGCTGTTTCAGTTGCTGGTATGGATGTTAATCCTGGTGAAATTATTCATATGGACGAACATGGAGCAACTAAATTTCCTGCCGATAAATTAGAAGAAGTATACAATAATATCGATGCATTTGGTGAGGAAGAAGATAACCAAGCGAAGGAAGTATTAGAAGCAAAGAATGTTGATGAAATTAAAAAAGCCTGGCTGAGCAGAGTATAACTATTCAGTAGATAATCTATTTATTATTTATATTAAAAATTTATTTTTTTTAACAAATTAAGGTAAAAAATATAAAGAAGGAAAAAGATATATGGATTTTTATGGTTTTCCAAGGTCGAATGGATCAGTTGGAGTTCGCAATTTTATTGGCATTATCCCGACTGTAAATTGCTGTAATGGGATGGTTGTTGAAATTGCAAATGAAGTTCCAGGGTCAATAGCTTTACCACATATCGGAAGGTGTGTGTTTTTAGGTAAAGATCAGGATAGATTGTTGCAGCTTTTGGTTGGGTTGGGTAAAAATCCAAATTTAGCGGGTGTAGTTATTGTTGGAACTGGTTGTGAACTAACTTCTGCAGAAAAAATTGCTCAAGGAATCAGTTATTCTGGCAAACCGGTTGAAATTGTGACTTTAGAAAAAGCAGGCAATTATAAAGAAACAATTCAGCAAGGTGTAAAAAAAACAAGATCTCTATCAAAATTGATTAAATTACAGAGCAGAGAGAAATTTTCTTTAGAATATTTAACTTTGGCGATAAAATGCGGTGGTTCTGATACGACCTCTGCTATTGCAAGTAATAAGGTTTCCGGCATGATTGCTGATCAGGTAATAGATGAGGGAGGTACTGTTTTATTTACAGAAACCCCTGAATTAATTGGAGCCGAAGATATTTTGGCTAAAAGAGCAGCAAGTAAAGAAGTAAATGAAAAGATTTATAAGGCTGTTGCAAGACAAGAAAAAAGAATGTTGGCGATGGGGGTTGATGTCCGGAAATGTGAGCCGACTCCAGGGAATATTCAGGGAGGTTTAACTACTATTGAAGAAAAATCTTTAGGAGCAGTTATAAAATCGGGAAACAAACCTTTACAAGATGTTCTAGAATCAGGTCAACTTCCAAAAGGAAAAGGTCTTTATTTTATTGATGGACCTTCCCACACCGGCGAAATCTACTCTAATGTAGCAGCTGCGGGAGCTCAAGTTTTGCTTTTTTCTATTGGTGGCGGTCTTCCTGCTAAACTTCCTCTAAATCCGGCATGTTCCGGAAAATTTCCTTTGATGCCTATTATTAAAATGACTGGGAATCCAAAAGGTTATTTGGATATAGAATCGAGTATGGATATTTATGTAGGTACTATCATTGAAGGAAAAGAGAATTATCAAGAAGTAAAAGAAAGAGCTTTAAAAAGATTAATATCTATCATATCCGGAGAGGCTGATTCTGTATGTGAGAACTTTACTAAATATTATGAGCCAATGAATTTGTATTTTGAAGGACCTCTAATTTGACATCGATGCAATAAATATACTCCAAATTAAGTAAAATTATTAAAAAAAAAGAGAAAGGAAAAAGAAATGAGAGAAGAAATGAGAACAAATAAAGTAAAAGAAATGATGAAAGAAGGTAAAAAGGTAGTAGGAACTTTTTGTGTTTCTAACTCCCGGGCGGTTATTGAAACTTTAGCTGCTAGCGGTATGGACTATGTCTTAATTGATACCGAACATTTTATGACTAATCCCGAAACCATAGAGCAGATGATCACAGCTGCAGAAGCCGCTGGTGTAACACCTTTTGTGCGGGTACAGGAAAATATTAATTTGATCGACCGATGTGTCAGTGCAGGTGCTCGTGGCGTTATGGTTCCTATGGTTAATAGCAAAAAACAAGCCCAGGAAGCCGTCAATGTTATTAAATATGCACCGGTTGGCAAGCGCGGTGTCTGTAATCCCAGGGCTGTCACCTATGGTGCCAGAGGATTTGACAATATGCTCAATTTTTACAAGACTGAAAATGACAAGGTCATGTGTATTCTGCAGATGGAGACCTTTGAATCCTTCCAGAATCTTCCAGAAATTTTAGAAGTTGAAGGAATTGACAGTATCTTTGTTGGTCGTTTTGATTTAACCCATAGCATGGGAATTACCGGTCAGTTTGATGATCCCAAGGTGGTGGAGATCGTAGAAAAAACACTGAAAATGGGTAAGGAAAAGGGCCTTTCCATGGGTATTATTACCCTTGATGGTGAAGATACCAGTAAATTTTTCAAAATGGGCTATGACTGGGTTGGTATGGCCGGAGATATGATACTACTGGCAATGGCAACACAGGCTGAAATGGCAAAAATAAAAAGATAAAATTCTTTATTTGTTTTTAATTTAAAATTGAATTAAAATTATGATATATAAAAGTTAATTTAGTTAATTAAAAGGCAGGGAGTAAATCAAATTTAAAGGAGGAAAAACATGAAGAAAATAACGGTTATAATGCTCGTGTTAACTTTAGCAATTTTTATGGTATTTGGTACGCAGTCAGCTTTTGCGGTTCAAACGATAAAGGTCGGTCATGGTCATAGTATTACACATCCGGTACATTTAGGGTTTGAAGTATTTAAAGAACTTTTAGAGAAACAATCGGACGGAAAATTCAAGGTAGAAATATTCCCAAATTCTCAATTAGGAAGCGAAGCTGAAATGGCTGAAATGTGCAAACTTGGCACAATGCAAGGTGTTATGTTTGGACGTTTTGAATCAATGGGGATGGAACTTTACACTCCGGCATTACCCTTTATGTTTAAAGATTATGCACAAGTTAATAGAGTGCTAAGTGGTCCGGTAGGCGATTACCTTGCATCCTTTACTGAGAAGAATGGATTAAAATTATTGGGATGGGCACACTCTGGATTCAGACAAATAACTAATAATACCCGACCTATTAAATCACCAGCTGATTTAAAGGGATTGAAAATGAGAACACCTCCGTTAGAAAATATTCTTCAGACCATGCAGGCTTTTGGCGCCAGTGCTACTCCCATAGCTTATTCTGAATTATATATGGCTTTAAAAACCGGAGTTGTGGATGGACAGGAAAATCCTTGGGTAAATATTGTTTCTGAAAAAATGTATGAGGTTCAGAAATATGCCACCGCTATAAATTACATATATATGCCAGGTCCGTTTTGTGCTGGTTTAGATTGGTGGGAAGGCTTATCAGCAGAAGATCAAAGGATGATAAGTGAAGCAGCCAAAGTGGCTACAATGTATACTAATTATATTACAGAATCTTCAGATGAAGCATACAAGCAAAAGTGTATAGCGGAAGGTATGGAGATTTATGTACTAAATGATGCTGAAAGACAGGCTTTTATTGATATGGCTCAACCAGTATATGATTACTTTATTAAAGCAGGAGCATCAACTCAAACTTTGATAGAATTAATTCAAAATAACTAGAAAATTAATTTTTAAATTATAAGATGAAACTAAATTTATTCCCTGCCTTATTTAAATGAGTTCATTTTATAATTAATTACCACAAACGAAGACTAAAGGAGATTATGGTATGAAAAATAAGTTTGATTATTGGCTAAATAATTTAAATGATTTATTTGCCATTTCATCCTTTTTTGCAATGTGTATTATAGTAATAATGTCAGTTTTGTTAAGATATTTTTTTTCATTTTCTTTTCGTTGGGTAGATGAATTGACGAGATATTTATTCATATATATGGTCTTTTTAGGTATTCCAATTGCTTTTCGGGAGAAGGCCCATGTAAAAATAGAATATTTTGCATCTTTTTTTTCAAAAAGATTAAAGTATTTGGTATTAATTTTTAGCGATTTACTCATTTTAATTACCATGCTATATATTGGAAACTCAACGCTTTATATGATTAATGGCCGCCTTGGTAGAACACTTTCTCCCGGATTAAAACTTCCAATGAAATATGTGTATTTTGCAGTTATCATTAGCTTTGTTCTGTTAACTATTGAAATTATAGAAAGATTTATAAAGAGATATAAAGAGATATAAAGAGATATAAGGAAGAATAATATTTATAATTCTTTAAAAAAATTGCTTTAAATGTAAATAAGTAATTATTCAATAACGTCTAATCTACTAATTAGTTAAATGTGTGTATAGTAATTATGCTGTTAGAATTAGATTTATTTCTATAAAAATACTTAATTAGAATGAGAGGAGAAAATTAATGAATCCAGGAGCAGTGATGTCACTGTTGTTAGGTCTGATGGCCTTCTTTTTGGTGATAGGAGTTCCCATTGGTTTTGCAATTTTGATAAGTTCTAGTTTTGCTTTATTTGTACAGGATTTACCTTCCTCAATGGCTACATTAAGAATGATTTCAGGTGCAGATTCATTTCTTTTAACTGCTATTCCATTTTTTATTTTTGCAGGGATCCTAATGAGAGAAGGAGGAATTACAAAAAGAATACTGGATTTTTGTTTAATATTGTTAGGGTCATTTCAGGGTGCCCTTGGACATGTTAATATTTTGGCCAGTATGATTTTTGGAGGAATTTCAGGTTCTTCTGTTGCCGATACTGCATCTATTGGCTGTATCTTAATACCAGAAATGATTAAGAAAAAATATCCAAAAGGTGTGAGTGCAGCAATTACTGCAACCTCTTCTACTATTGGAATTGTTATTCCCCCAAGTATCCCCATGATACTCTATGCACTGGCTTCAGAGACCTCAATAGGAAAACTTTTTTTGGCAGGAGCAATTCCCGGTATTTTAATCGGTTTAATTATGATGGGAATTACTGCAGTTATTTCTGCTCGTAAGGGGTACGGAAAAGAGAGAGATAATTTACCTTCTATTAAAGAATTATTGATTGGCTTAAAGGACGGTCTTTTGGCCTTAACCATGCCTTTAATTATTATTGGAGGAATTGTCGGAGGAGTGGTAACGGCTACCGAAGCGGCAGCGTTAGCAGTCGTATATGCTTTTATTTTAGGTTTTTTTATATACAGGGAACTAAAGTTAAGCGCTATATACTCTGCAATTAAAGAGACAGTTGTATCAACAGCTGTCGTTATGTTGATTGTTGTTGCTGCTACTTTTTTAGGCTGGAATTTAGCATATGGACAACTTCCTCAAAAAATGGCGGTAACTTTACTTGGAATTTCTAATAACCCGTTGGTCATTTTGTTAATCATTAATATTATACTATTAATTGTAGGCACTTTTTCAGACATTGCTCCCAATATATTAATTTTAACACCAATATTCCTTCCTATTATTGTACGGCTGGGGATTGATCCCGTTCATTTTGGTATTATAGTGGTTGTCAATCAAGCAATTGCACTGGTAACGCCACCCGTTGGTAATTGCTTATATATTTGCTCAAATATAGCAAAGTGTAGTGTCGAAGAAGTATTTATGGATTCCGTACCTTATTTAATGTCTAATTTTATAGTTTTGGCCATTGTCACTTTATGGCCTGGTTTGGTTCTTTGGTTACCTAATTTATTAATGCCCTAAAATTATAAAAAGGATAGTTTAAAAAAAATATATGCACGACCATTTTACGTTAAGTGGAAGTGTAAATACAAATCGAAATTAGTACAATTAAATTAAGAAATTTATTTATGAAATAAAAGCTTCATTTAATCTAGCGGGAAATCCCCACCTGTAAAGGCGGGGATGAGAGCTTTTTCCTGTTTCTTCCGTTCGTACTTTGCTATGATGGATGCATGAAGTGATATAAAGCGGCTCATACCGAATATAAAACTAAAATATCATATTGTTTGGGTCACACGCTATCGGAGGAAGATTCTGGTCACCGGCGTAAAAAGTTATCTGAAAATAAAGCTTCAGGAAATCAGGTGTATATGGTCATTCCTCCAAAGTATGCAATCAGCAAAGTAGTGGAAACCATCAAAAAGAATACCAGTAGATCTCTAAGCAGGAAGTTTGTTTTCTTAAAAAAAGTGTATTGGGATAGAAAGGGCGTTTGAGGTAAAGGATACTTTGTCTCTACGGTAGGAATAAACGAAGAAGTAATCCGAAGATACGTCCAATCACAAGAAGAGGAAGAAACAGGACAAGCAAAGATTGAGTTTTGAATGTACCACGCCTGTAAAGACGTGGGAATCGATTTTAATAAAAAAAGGGAGAATTTAAAATGCGAAAAAATAAGTTGAGAGAAATTATCAAATCAGGAGGGACTTCGGTTGGAGCGAGGATGCTGGCAGTTTGGCCAGGATTTGTAGAAGTGATTGGGAATACCGGAGTTATTGATTATATTGAATTTGTCGGCGAATATTCCCCCTGGGATTTACATGATTTGGAAAATATTGGTCGCGCTACTGAGTTGTATGATATATCTAGTATGTTTAAAGTTGATCAAGAGCCGAATGGGTTTTTAGCCCAAAGGGCCCTTGGTTCAGGAATACAAAATATTTTGTTTACCGATATACGAACTGTTGAAGATGCTAAAAGGTGTATAAAGATCGTCAAGCCAGAAACTCCCATGCATAAAGGAATTAATGGTTGCCATATGAGGCGTAATGTTGGTTACGTTTTGGATTGCGGGAACGAGGATTATGTGAGAGCCATGGACGAAGCGGTTATTGCTATTATGGTAGAAAAAAGAAGTTGTGTTGAGAACCTTGAAGAAATTTTATCATTAAAAGGAATTGATATGGTGCAATTTGGTCCGTGTGATTATGCTTTAAGTGTAGGATTGCCCGGGCAATGGACTCATTCCAAAGTAAAAGAAGCTGAATTGAAAACGATTAAAACAGCAATCAAAATGGGGATTAGACCTCGAGTAGAAATTGGACCCATTAATTATAAACCTGAAGATATTAAAAAATATATTGAGCTTGGAGTAAGGGATTTTCATCTACCCAGTGATGTAATTATTATTCATCAGTGGATAAAAGAAAATGCTAAATTGATTCGGAATTTGTTTAAATAATATCAGTATTTAAAGATGTGTAACATGACTTTTCCCTTTATAGAAGCAATTGAGTACTTTATTCAGAGGAATACAGAAGTGCTATCCGCTTTGATTTACAGATTAAACTAATAGGAAGATTTTTTAACTTCTGTAAAAAGAAGATGAAGAAGTTTTCTTAATTCCGGTTTAACGAATTTAATACCGGCAAATATATGCCTGGAAATCTCCGAGTCAATCGGCCTAAAGTTACTATCCATGGCCTATTGACCGATAGGGAACAAAAGGAAACGATTATTCCTCCCATGTTTGGAAAGGAGAGGCAAAATGAAATGTACAAAAGAGAAAGGAGGGGCAGTTCACTATTTTAAATTTTGCAAATACTTTAAAAAAATGATTTTAAATAAAAGGAGGAACAATTTATGCCAAATGGATATTGGGGAAAAATATTAAGAGTCGATCTAACCACTGGTCTAATCAGTGAAGATAAGATATCAGAAGAATATCGTAAAAAATATATTGGCGGTGTGGGATTTGCTGCCGATATTCTATTAAAAGAAGTAGGACCAGAAGTAGGGGCACTTGATCCGGAAAATAGACTTATCTTTGGAGTAGGGCCTTTTCAAGCCAGTGCGGTTCCGGGAAGCGGTAAATGGGTAGTTGTATCCAGATCTCCCTTAACCGGGGCAATTTGTTACGCTGTAGCCGGGGGAAATATGGGACCGATGTTGAAAAAAACTGGTTATGATAGTCTAATTATCCAGGGAAAAGCCAAAAAGCCGGTCTACCTCTGGATCAATGACGGCAAGGTTGAGATCAAGGATGCCTCTGCCCTCTGGGGTAAAGATACCGAAGTGACCGTTGATCTCATCCGGGAAGAACTGGATGAACCCAAAGCCAGTGTTGCCGATATAGGCGTAGCCGGAGAAAAATTAGTGGCTATCGCCTGTATTGCAGTAGATAAAGATAGTTATGCCGGTCGAGGTGGCCTGGGGGCGGTAATGGGAGCAAAAAATCTTAAAGCCGTAGCCGTTAAAGGTACTAAGAAACCAGAAGTTGCCGATCCAGAAAAAGCCCTATCCCTGGCCAGGGAGTTAAATGAAAGAATCAGAAAGACTGCACCAGAAGCCTTTCTAAAAGGCGGTACTACTTGTGAAGTAACCCCCACCGAAGAATTAGGTGACCTTCCTATTAAATATTGGTCAGGAGATGCTGGTGGTGTTTGGGTTAAAGGAGCAGAAAAATTAAGCTATCCCTATTATTCTGAAGCCTTAAAGGTTAATATTTCTGAATGTGCTAAAATAGCTTGTAGGAATTGTCCCATTCGTTGCCACCGTTATATACATATAGATGAACCCCAGAAATTTGCCATGGAAGGTGTCGGCCCTCAATATGAAGCATTAGGGATGTTAGGCTCTTGTAATCTGGTTGATGATTTGAAAGCTGTTGCCAAAGCAAACGAGCTGTGTAACCTTTACGGCTTGGATTCTATCTCCGCTGGTGCTTTTGCCGCCTTTGCCACAAAATGTTACGAAAAAGGTCTCTTAACTAAGAAAGATACTTTTGGTCAAGAACTTACTTGGGGTGATGGTGACCAGGTCATCGAAATAGTTCGTCAGCTTGGTGAAAGGGAAAAACTAGGCGAACTCTTTGCTGAGGGGATCGTGAGGGCAGCCCGGAAGATCGGAGGTAATGCTCCAGAGCTCGCGGTTCATGTCAAAGGGATGGACTTCCCCGCCCATGATCCCAGGGCCTTCTTTTCCCTGGCAGTTAGTTATGCCACCTCTTCTCGAGGAGCCTGTCATACCCACGGACTTTGCTATAAAGCAGCCTGTGGTCTGTTACACCCTGAAATGGGGATTACGGAAGCCCCGGATAGATTTTCCATGGAAGGGAAAGACTTTGTAGCCGCTAAATTCCATGATTTAAGTGCCTTACAAGATGCAGTAACTATGTGTAATTTTATGATGTTTGGTGGCTTTGGAATAACTGATATGCTAAATTCTCTTAATGCCGTTACCGGTTGGGATTGGAGCTTAGAGGAATTTCTAAAAGTAGGAGAAAGAATCTCAACCTTAAAGCGAGCAGTTAACNTAAAATGGGGATTTAGCCGAAAAGATGATACTNTACCTAGAATAGTGTATCAACCTTCTAAAGAAGGGAGTAGAGCAGGAAAAGTTCCCGGACCCCTGGATCCTGCCCTTGACGGATATTACAAACTAAGAGGTTGGGATAGTGATGGTAAGCCTACTGCTGAAACCTTGGAAAAATTNGGATTGACAGAAGGGTAAAGATTAAATAAATTAATTATTAAAAATAGATTAGGTAAAAGTTAATACCCCTAAAAATATTACGGATATTAACTTTTACCTCTCTTTATAAGTAAAATTATTTTTCAGGAAGAAAAGATGAAAGAAAAAACATTATACTTTAAAGAAGGAATAGACCTAAAAAATTGGAAAGAAATAAAAATAGAATATTTTGATAGAGAATTTACTGTAAAAGTACCAAATCATTGCGAAATAATAGAAATGAAACCGATTGCGCCTTTAAGTAATCCACAAGAAAAGATAGAAGAAGCATTGGATAACCCTATTGCGAGTAAGATATTGGAGAAAATTATAGAAGAGAACCCAAAAGATCCAAACAGCATTACAGTAGCAATTGCAGTTTCAGATAATACCAGACCAGTACCTTATCATTGTGATAGCAAAGAAGGCATTTTACTGCCAATCTTAAATAGATTGAAAATGAGTGGTGTAAATAAAGAAAATATCTTGATAATTGTTGGCTGTGGAACTCACCAGGCTACTTCAAAACAATGGAAAAAAGATGCTTTTGGTACAGATATAATTAATGAATATAAAATTATCGATCATAATTGCTATTCTGAAGATTTAGAACCATTAGGTATGGTTCAGGGTGTACCGGTAAAAGTTAATAAATCTTTTTATGATGCAGATATTCATATTATCACCGGTTTAGTAGAAACACATTTAATGGCAGGAGCTTCAGGGGGGAGAAAAGCCGTCTGTCCGGGAATGGTAAATATTGGAGCAACACAGGTATTTCACGGACCGGAGTTTATGGAGAATAAAAATGCAGCAAATCTTGTTTTCAAAAATAATCCTTGTCACGAATTTGCCTTAGAAGTTGCAAAAAGAACTCGCATCGATTTTAGCGTAAATGTAATATTAAACGGAGATGCAAGGCTTTGCGGGGTCTTTGCAGGAGAGCTGGAAAAAGCTCACGAATTAGCAGTGGACAAAATTAGAGAATATACTCAGGTTGAAGTGGATAACGCGTATGATATTATACTAACTCACGGGGGAAAGGGTACAGTAAATCACTATCAGGCAATTAAAGCTGCTGAAGGAACAATTCCTGCAATTAAAGAGGGTAGTATTGTCATTCTGGTTGCTCACAATAATGATAGTGAGCCGATTGGGAGTGAATATTATAAAAAATTAATGCGTATATTTGTGGAAAAAGGTTTGGGAAATTATCTTCCAATGATAAAAGACCCAAAATGGCAATTTACTCCGGATCAATGGGAACCCCAAAAATGGGAACAGTTTTTTCTCAAAGCCGGTGCTTTTGAAAATTTAATTTACTGTACTACCAATATCCCTCCGAAAGATCTTGATTTACTTCCGGGGACTAGTGGATACACTTTAGTAGAAAAACCTTCACCAAAGATTGAAGAAATTGTACAAAATGCAGTATTATATGCAATCCATAAAAAAGGTAAAGATGCGAGGATGGCTTTTGTAAAGCAGGGATTTTATGTTGTTTTGAAAAAATCTTCCAATGATTAATGGGAGGATTGATTTAATTTAACAATAAAAACCCAATATAAATTATAGAAGGGAGTGATTATAATTGATTAAAAAAAAGGCGATTGTAATTAATAGTAAAGATAATGTAGCGACAGCTTTGGACGATTTAAAAGCTGGTGAAGTTATCCAAGAAGAGATTAATAGTATAAAAAAGAATATTAAATTAAATCAAGATGTACCCTTTGGACATAAATTTAGTTTGAAAGAGATTCCCTCCGGTTCGCCGGTCATCAAATATGGTGAAACCATCGGTACGGCAAGTATGGCCATAAAGACAGGCGATTATGTCCATATCCATAATGTGAAAAGCAACCGGGGAAGAGGAGACATTAAAGGTGGCGTCCTATGAGTTTTTTAGGTTTTCACAGACCAGACGGCCAAGTGGGAATCAGAAACCATATCGGTATCATCTCCACGGTCATCTGTGCCAATGATGTTTCTTTAAAGATTGCACAACAGATAGAAGGGTCAGTGGCCTTTTTGCATGACCAGGGGTGCTGTCAGACCCCAATTGATTTAAATCAAGTCACCAAGACCCTGGTCAATTTGGGCAGGAATCCCAATTTAGCCGGTGTCTTACTGGTCTCCTTAGGTTGTGAATCTGTATTAATCGAAGAGATCAGAGAAAAGATAGCCCTATCCGGTAAACCGGTCAAGACCCTGGGTATCCAGAAAATAGGCGGAATGCTGCCGGCTATTGCCGAAGGGTGTCGTATCGCCCAGGAGATGGTCATCGAAGCTTCTGTTATCCGGCGGGAGACCTTTGATGATTCCCATCTGTCTATCGGCGTCAAATGCGGTGCCTCGGATACCACCTCCGGACTCATCTCCAATCCTGCTGCCGGAGCAGCCTTTGATCTCATCTGTGATCATGGTGGAACCTGTGTCTTCGGAGAGACCACGGAATTTCTGGGAGCAGAACATATCTTGATGCGCCGGGCAGCCAGTCCCCAGGTAGCCGAAAAGATTCAAAAGATTGTCACCCGGATGGAGAAAAGAGCTGAGATGATGGGAGTCGATATGCGTGGCGGACAGCCCACCACCGGCAACATCAAAGGTGGCCTGACCACCATCGAAGAGAAATCCCTGGGTGCCATTGTCAAAGGCGGTACCCGACCCATCAGAGATGTCTATGAATATGGAGACCAGATCACTGAAAAAGGACTCTTTGTGATGGATTCACCGGGAAGAGAACCGGAATTTCTCACCGGCATTGCAGCCACCGGAGTACAGCTCATCATCTTTTCCACCGGCATCGGAGCCCCGCAAGGGTTTCCCTTTGTCCCGGTCTTAAAGATATCCGGCAATCCCCAGACCCAAAGATGCCTGGCTGGACATATTGATAAAGTGATAGAACTGCCGGAAAAAGGCACAGACAGCCTAGCTAAAGCAGGACAGGACCTCTTTGAGGAAATCAAAGCCATTGCCTCTGGTAAAAAGACCAAAGCGGAAGTTTTGGGTTATGGCCAGTTTTCCAATATATTTACCGTTGGGCCGGTTATTTAGGAAAATTTAAGAAAAGATATTTTAATTAATGTAGAATTATTATTAGTTTTTAAAAAAAATGGAGGATAAAAAAAATGGAAAATAGATATGCAAGTCATGTCGAAGATGCTAAACATTACACTACAGAAAGATTAAGAAGTGAATACTTAATAGAAAAATTATTTATTACAGAACAAATCAAAATGACATATAGTCATTTTGATAGAATAATTGCTGGAGGTGCTTATCCGAAAAATGAAAAACTAACTCTTGAAGCAGGTAAAGAAATTGGTGCTAATTATTTTTTAGAAAGAAGAGAAATTGGCATTATTAATATTGGGGGGAAAGGTACAGTTATAGTTGATGGAGAAAAAATCAGTTTAGAGTCCAAAGATGGTTTATATGTTGGAATGGGAGCCAAAGAGGTTATTTTCACAAGTGAAAACATCTCTTCTCCGGCAAAGTATTATTTTAATAGTGCACCTGCTCACAAATCCTATCCTACAGTGAAAGTGGTGGCAAGTGATGCAAAGCCACAGCATTTGGGATCAATGGATAATTCTAATAAAAGAACAATCAATAAATATATTCATCCGGATGTGTGTAAAAGTTGTCAATTATTAATGGGAATGACTATCTTGGAACCCCAAAATATTTGGAATACAATGCCTTGCCATATGCACGAAAGAAGAATGGAAGTATATTTTTATTTTAACCTTCCTGATGAAAATGTCGTCTTTCATTATATGGGAGATCCAAAAGAAACTAGGCATATAATAGTAAGAAATGAACAGGCAGTTATTTCACCGAGTTGGTCGATACATTCTGGTGTAGGCACGAGTAACTATACATTTATTTGGGGAATGGTAGGAGAAAATCAGACTTTTTCAGATATGGATAATGTTAAAATGGATATTTTAAAATAGGAGGTTATTAATTATGATTTTAGAAAAGTTTAATTTAACAGGTAAGATCGCTATAGTAACAGGGTGTTCCAGTCCAATAGGTTTAGGTTTTGCCATAGCTGAGGCTTTAGCAGAGGCTGGTGCAGATATAGTTGGTGTTGACGTGAACGATATGAATTTACTAAAAGAGCATGTGGAAAAAATCGGAAAGCAATTTTTACCTATCCGTTATGATTTAAGAGAAACAAAAAATATTTCTCAGATTGCCGAGAAAACCATTGATAAATTTGGTAAAGTTGACATTTTATTTAATAATGCTGGGACTATAAGACGTGCTCCGGCGTTAGATTTTTCTGAACAGGATTGGGATGATGTAATGAATATTAATATAAAAAACTTATATTTTTTGTCACAGGCAGTTGCCAGAAAATTCGTCGAACAAAAAAGTAAGGGGAAAATAATTAATACTGCATCAATGCTATCATATCAAGGGGGCATTTTGGTTCCGTCCTATACAGCAAGCAAACATGCAGTGGCTGGTGTCACCAAAGCATTATGCAATGAGTGGGCAAAATATGGCATAAATGTTAATGCTATTGCTCCCGGTTATATGGCAACTGATAATACAGCGGCTCTCAGAGCAAATAAGGAGAGAAGTAAAGCTATTTTGGATAGGATACCAGCCGGACGCTGGGGGGAAAATACAGATTTGCAAGGGGTAGCGGTATTTTTAGCTTCATCTGCATCGGATTATTTAAATGGATCAATTATACCGGTTGATGGTGGTTGGTTGTCTCGATAAAAAAACTTTACTTTACAAGCGTAATATAATATATAGTATTATTTTCGAAGGTTAAATAAAGATGGTAAAAAGAATGATTAAAGCTAATTGGTAAATTAAAGATAATTATTTATGAAAATTTATAATGAGACGATCGAAGCAATATTAGTTTTACCCTCTGAATAACTTAAATATAAATTCTTTATTTTTTTGATAATAAGGAATTTAAAAGAGAGATAAATATTATGAAAATAACCAATGTAAGAGCTTTAATACTATCATATACATATAAAAATGGCATTGCTGATGCTCTTAACTATTTTTCTAAACGTAATGCAGTGATTGTAATTCTTGATACCGATAAAGGTATTCAGGGGATAGGTGAGTCAGCCTGTTTTGGGGGTCCGCCAACCAGTACTAAATATTTAATAGAAAATGAACTTGCAAAATATGTTATTGGAGAAGATCCGACTAATGTTGAGCGGATTTGGTAAAAAATGTGGTATGGTTCCCGGCATCATGGTCGTAGAGGTTTAACTCAGGCTTGTATAAGTGGGATTGATATTGCATTATGGGATTTAATCGGTAAGCAGGCAAAGATGCCGCTTTACAGGCTTTGGGGAGGGTATACAAAACAAATAAAATCCAATCATACGCAAGTGCTGGATTTTACCAAAAAGGTAAAGGCCTCAAAGAATTAGCCAATGAAGTAGAAAGCTATATCGAAGAAGGTTTTAAGTTTATAAAAATAAAAGTAGGCCGAACTCCGGAGACAATGCTGTGCCCTACAAGAAATATGCCCAAAGGTGATGAATGTGTAGTAACCTTGGAAGAAGATTTAGCAAGAGTAGAAGCTTGTATAAAAGTACTAAAAAATAGAGCTAAACTTATAGTTGATGTAAATAATGCCTGGACGCCATCTGTAGCTATAAAAATGGGTCGAGAATTCGAAAAGATGGAGTCTACTGGATAGAAGAACCAGTTGCAACTGACGATATAAAAGGAAGTGCTGAGGTAGCCAGAGCCTTAGATATTCCTATTGCCGGCTATGAGTCGGAAAGTGGCTTATATGGATTTCGTGAACTAATAGAAAATCGTGCCGTAGATATAGTACAACCAGATGTTTGTTGGACTGGAGGATTTTCAGAGTGTCATCGTATCGCGGCTTTAGCATTAGCATATAATTTGCCTGTAATTCCTCATGTTTTTTCATCGGGAGTTAGTTTAATAGCAAACATGCATTTTATTGCTTCCATAAGTAATAGCCATCTTTTAGGATTTGATCGTAATCCATATCCATTGCGTGACGACCTAATTAGTGAAAAGGTAATGGTTGATTTTGATGGTTACGTAAATATTCCCGAAAAGCCTGGTCTTGGGATAGAATTGAATGAAAAAGTAGTTAAAAAATATTTGGTAGAATAACAATATCATTAATACATAATATTAAAAATTACAAGTAATATAGGATATAAGAAAATTCCATTTAGTTAAAGTAATATTTTTAAAATGATTTTAAATTAATCATAATGAAAAAGGGGATCTTTTAATGAATAAAATTCTTAAGCAAATCGGAGAATTCGGTATTGTTCCTGTGGTTAAAATTGAAAAAGCCGAAGACGCTCTTCCTCTCGGTAGAGCCCTTATTGAAGGTGGTCTTCCAATTGCTGAAATTACCTTTAGAACTTCTGCTGCGGAAGAATCCATTCAAATTTTAACCAAAGAACTACCCGAACTTTTAGTTGGTGCCGGTACGGTATTAACTGTTGAACAGGCAAAAAGAGCAATTGCTGCAGGGGCAAAATTTATTGTTTCCCCGGGCTTTAATCCCAAAGTAGTCGATTATTGTATCGAAAACGATATTCCTGTCACTCCCGGTATTAATAATCCCACTCAGATTGAAATGGCTCTGGAAAGAGGGATTGAAGTGGTAAAATTTTTTCCCGCTGAAGCATCAGGGGGATTATCACTTCTTAAATCTATGTCAGCACCTTATAACAATATAAAATTTATACCCACAGGAGGGATTAATCAGAATA
>ASPA01000044.1 GCA_000405605.1 Atribacteria bacterium SCGC AAA255-G05 | reverse complement strand
CGATGCCTTGAGATACCCACAAAAAGAGAGACTCTATCCGATAAAGAGATAAGACATTTAGTATTAAGTAAATATCAAATAGAATTAGTCACACTGCAAAATGCTCCTACAATTATTCAAGACAAGGTTTTAAAATATCTAAAAGAACTGGATGGCTGCTCACTAAGGCAGGTATCCAGATTAACTGGATTTACGGTTAATAAGATCTTTAAAGTATAAAACAGAGAACCGTCCCTTTGTTTCTTTGCTTTGTTTTATTTGTTTTGTAAAAACCACTGTTATTTTCTTTATTCCCTTATTGATAGACATATTATAGGGATAATTTGACATTCTCCAATATATGCAGTATTATATCTAAAATAATAGATAAGTAATATTAATAATTGGAGAGACTCCTATGAATGCAAGAAATAATCAAAAGCATACCCGAATAGGTATAGAGATGGTTAGGAAGTTATACGAAGAGGGGAAGAGGATATTTACTATCGCAGATGTACGAAAAGCAGCATCTTCTTGTGGAATGGCTGATAATTATGTTGTAGAAGCTTTGTATCATCTTTCAAATAATGGCTGGATAGCCCGGCTTAAGAGGGGACTGTATGTTATTTCATCATCTTTTCCCGGCATGACTCCTGTACATGAATTTGAAATTGCTATGGCTTTGGTTCAACCTTCCGCTATAAGTCACTGGTCTGCTCTGCATTTTCATGGCATGACAGAACAGATACCGCAAAGAGTATATGTTACTACAACACAGGCAGTTCCAATATCAAGAGCGGTAAAGATGCGGAATAAAGGTCAAAGAAGTTTTAGCAGAGAAATAAATGGCATTATATATGAGTTTATTAAGATAAAGCCGGAAAGATTTTTTGGCATTAAAAATACTTCGGAGAAATCAGTCCATCTATAAGCGTTCTTTCCGGATCAGTTATGGCTACCTTAACTTCTCCGACCCAAAAATTTTGGGTCGGAGAAGTTAAGGTAGCCATAACTGATCCGGAAAGAACGCTTATAGATGGACTGATTTCTCCGAAGTATTTCGGAGGCTGGGCAGAAATATTTTCCGTATTTGAATCCCATATATCTTCGCTTGATTTAGCCAAGATGATTAGCTATTCTTTACAGCTTGATGCGGTGATTACCAAGAGATTGGGTTGGATAATGGAAAAGGCCGGAGTAGAGGATTCAATATTACAAAAGCTTGAAGCTGTTCCTATTAAGGGCTATCGTGTTCTTGATTCTAGCGGTCCCCGAAAAGGAACCTGTAATAAGAGATGGATGATCCAGGAAAATCTTCCCGGGAGAATTTTTAGATGAAACCAATAAGAAAAAGAATAGAAGAAGCGAGGGAAGAAGCTGGACTATCATGGGAAATAATCGAGAAAGATTATATTCTTTCTTGGGTATTAGCAGGTATTGCGGCTAATGTAAAATTACAAAATACACTTATTTTTAAAGGAGGGACCGCGTTAAAGAAATGTTATTTTGGAAATTATAGATTTTCGGAAGACCTTGATTTTACTGCGAAAGAAGAAATTGTAAGAGGAGAACTTCTTGAAAAGGAGATTGAAAAGTCTTGTGAAATAGCCACTAATTTAGTACAAAAATTTTCTCCTCTTGAATTAAAAGTAGAGAGATATAGGGAGAAAGATCCTCATCCTGGCGCTCAAGAAGCTTTTAATATAAGAGGGAAATTCCCCTGGCATCGTCAATTTTTGCCAAAAGTGATGGTTGAAATTACTATGGAGGAACCGATACAGATTGAACCGGTAAAAAGACCTATACTTCATGGTTATGAAGAAGAAATGTTTCAGGAAATAAATGTCTATTCTCTCGAAGAGATTATAGCAGAAAAGATGCGGGCAATATTGCAGCATTTTAAAAAATTGGAAGAACGCGGGTGGACTCGATCAAGAGCAAGAGATTATTACGATATCTGGAGAATATTAAATGGTTATTCAAATGCGTTAAGGATGGAAATTATATCATCGCTTTTTTTAGAAAAATGCAAAGTTAAAGAAGTAGAATTTACTAATCCGGGAGATTTTTTTGATAATATTTTATTAGATTATATTGCCAGAACCTGGGAACAATGGTTAGGTCCTTTGGTTCCGGATTTACCCCCATTTAGATTAGTAATAGATGATTTAAAACAAAAAATTTATAAGTTGTTTTAGGACATCAAATGGGGTCAGATACTGTCTTGAAAGTCAACCCCAATTCCCCTAAAATCTATATTTAATTTTAAATACATTTGCTATTTACCCCGGAACATAGACCGGCTGGTTTCTTTTTACCGTGCTTCTTTAAGGACAGGTAAAATATTCGTTATTGATTTTTATACTGCCAATATTCTTGGCTGTCTAAAAGATTATGGTGAGATTCCTTACCCGTCTGAAAATTATGCAAACATCAAAGTTTTCTTCCCTTATTGGCTGTGTGAGAGAATAAGGCGGCAGGGCGAACAAGAATTAATGTATAAGTATAAAAGTTATAAGATTACCAGGGAAGAGATTTCTGATAGGAGCGGAGAGATAAATATGGTGGTTTGTTTGACCGGAAGATAGTACAGGTTTCGGATGGAGAGGTTTTTGTGGTGTAATGCATGTTCATGAGGTCTCCTTTTTTGATAAGAAATCAAAAAGCAGTTCAGAGTGGGTTTTTATATTCTTAATAATTGTTTTTTGCCATTTTAAAGGCAATGAATGAAATATTTCCAAAAGTTTTTTCCGTTGGGTCTTATTTTGTTTTGTCATTTTATCATCTTTTCCAATTTTTTAACGTCTTTTTTGACTTGCTTATTGAGTTTTTCAAGTTTTCTTCTCTCATCTATTTTATCTAATAAGTTTTCGAGTTCTTTTCCGGGCAGCTTTCCGATGTATTTAAATATTTTCTTTTTTTCCTGCCTATAATTAAGGTAATAGTATATATTCCCTTTGATATTTTTTTTGATAAGGCTTCCTTTGGGAAGTTTTGCAATTTGTTTTTCATAGTTCTTTTTTAATTTATTAAGTCGATCCAATTCTTCGTTTAACACACTATTTAAGATTTTCATAGCATCCTCTTTAAATTACCAGACAAATGAGTGAAAAATAGTATAAGTCTGGTAAAAAAGAATACATATAAACATGATATATTAAAGTAGACATAAGTTACCAGACAAATCTATATATATAATAATATGTCTGGTAACTTATGTCAAGAAAAATAAATTCAAGGGATTATTACAATTCCGAGATTGCTACCTTAAAAAAAGTGGTAAAAAAATTAAAGCCGGGGGAAATAGTCCCCATTCATACTTTCCATCCTGATAAGTATGCTGATTTATTTAACCGGAAGATAGAACAGGTTTCAGATGGAGAGGTTTTTGCGGTGTGCCTATTTGACAGAGCAGGGGTATTGTAGTATATTGTCGGTATATTCATTAATTCGTTTTGAAAAAGAAATAAGGAATAATAGGACAATGAAAAGAAATAAGTATTCCGAGCTATCAAAAGATGCCGTATATTTGCTCTCTCGGTCAGAGTTTGAGAAGCAGAAAGTTATTACGACCGAGTACGCGGTAAAGGTGTTGGGCGATTACTTAAAGGCCGCCAGGTTGCTTGATAATCTTGCCAAAAGGAACCGTCTTATCCAATTAAAAAGAGGGAGATATCTTGTTGTACCATTAAAAGCACCAAATCAAAGTTGGATGCCCCACGAATTTGTTGTTGCATCTTTATGGATGGGCGAGATTCCTTATTATATCGGTTATAGCTCAATGTATAACTATTGGGGGTTTACAGAACAGATTCCTCAGAAAGTTACTGTTTTAAATACAGAAAAAAACCGGATGCGCAAAATTGGAAAAATAAGCTTTCGGGCTATGAAGATATCTTCTAAGAAAATATACGGAATAAAAAAAATAAAGATCGATGAGGAGTATGTATCAATTAGTGATAAAGAACGCTCACTTGTTGATTTTATTTCCAATCCCATTGGTTCGTGGGGAAATGTACAAGAGGTAATCAATGAACAAGTCAAAAATATCGATGTGAAGAAGTTTGTGCGCTATTTGATTAAGTTTCCGGTTATTGCCGTCCGCAAACGCGCTGGGTTTATGCTTGAGCGTGCGGGTGTTCCTTTAGAGGAACTGAGCCGATTGAAATCATCTATAGACAGTGAAAATTCGTATACTTCGTTTAACCCTTTTATTAAATCAAGGAAAGGTATTGTAAATAAAGATTGGAAGGTTATCTTGAATGGATAAAAAAATACTGAAGGACGTTATTTATTACCTCTCGGATGAGCAGGGATTTGTTGCTTCTGTAATAGAAAAAGATTTTCATTTAACCAGAATTCTTAATAGAATCAATGAAGATCTAAGTACTGATATCGTGTTTAAAGGTGGAACGCTTTTAAACAAAGTATATTTAAATTATCGGACCAAACAAGGGAGACCAAACAAGGGGACGGTTCTTTGTTTAACAATATCCTATCGGTATTATAAACTACAATAAAGTAGGGACACATCCCGTTTTCTTAAAGGAGTCGATGATGACAGAAAAAGAGAAGAGAGGAGAAGAGGGTCTATAATTAAAATTTATGTCTAAAACTATCTATTTTGGGGAATATATAGTTATATAAGCATATAAAAAAAGAATAATAATCTTATCAAAGCATGATAAGGGCAAACTGCCCGAAAGGACAGGACGCAAAGTTATGGGTCTAAAGCATCTCATTTGATGTTACGACCGCCAGACTGCCGGCTTTTTTTTATTTGTAAAGTAGAAGCAATGAGATAAAATTTAAAAGCAATAAAATTTCAAAAGGATTTTTATGGGGTTTTACAACTGTTAGCTTACTATATAAAGTTGAGAATTTCTACTTGCGAAAAACAGTAATAGAAAATAATAAAAGGGTGAATAGCATGAAAAATCGACGAATAGTAAGAGTGGTTTTTGTTATACTATTGGGGATTTTTTTAATCTCGCAACATAGTGCAACAGCTTTTGCTATAGATGAAGATTTAAAACCAATCCAATCTGACCAAGGCAAATGGAGGATAGCTTATTGTGAAAATGACCCTTATATGAATTTCGCAGGAACTTTTTACGGTATTGTTAGAGGATTGTACGAAATGGGATGGATTAATTCTATAGAAGAGATTCCGTATCAATACGGGCAGGAAGATGCAAAAGTAATGTGGGAGTGGTTAACTTCAAGAGATATGGGAGAATATATTGAATTTGTTGAGGGTGCCTTTTATTCGATGATTGATATGACCACAGAAGAAAAAGAAAAGATGATGGAAAGACTAAATAATAAAAAAGAAATTGATTTAGCATTGATAATGGGAACTGTAGCGGGAAAATATGTTGCTCAAGGTGTAGATAATACCCCTTTCATGATTTTTTCTACCAGTAATGCGCTTAGATCTAAGATTATTGAGTCAGTAGAGGATTCCGGAAAAGATAATTTATGGGCGCATATGGATACAAAGGTTTTTATAAGACAATTAAATGTTTTTCATGATATTTGCCTATTTGAAACTATTGGCCTTGTTTATGAGGATTCAGAATTAGGTTATATATTATCTGCTGTTGGTGATGTGCATGGCTATGTAAATGAACATGGTATTGAAGTTGTAGAATATCACGTAAATGATGCCCAATCTACAGATGATATGGATAGATATGATCAGGAATTAATGGAAGCGTATGAAAAAATTTCAAAAGAAGTGGATGCTTTTTATTTAACACCGGGATGTAGAGAAACATCAAGAACATCTGAATATCTAGAGCCTTTTTATCGTGAAAAAATTCCGGTTTTTGCAATGGCGGGAACTGCGGAAGTAGAACATGGTGCCATGCTTACGGTATTTCGTTTTAATTTTAATGAAATAGGCAAATATGGTGCTGATAGAGTTATTAGAGTATTAAAAGGCGAGAAGCCAAGAAATTTAAAACAGGATTTTGCGGAGACACCCTGTATAACAATTAATATGGCAGTTGCTGAGAAAATAGGTTATGAGATTCCGTTTAATGTACTATTAGCAGCGGATCAAATTATAACAGACATAGAATAGTGAGTGGGGATGAGCGCTTGAAGGAAAAAATAAAAATACATTTGCTCTGGACTTCAATTATATTAATCTTTGCGGTGTTGGCCTTGACAGGATGGATGAATATTAATACATTCGAACAGAAGTATTCGGAGAGTAAATTTTCATCAATTATTCTAAAAGGGCAAAAAGTAACCGATAAAATAGAGTATTCCATTCGATACGGAAAACAAATAGAAAGTTATTTTGGCATGAATGAACTATTAATTGATTGGGTGGAGCAACAAGAAATTGTAGAGAATGCTAGAATTATATTGCCTGATCAAAAGATTAAATACGCCTATTATAAAGATGAATCCCAGCTGGATCAACGTTTAACAGAGGCTAATAACTTTAGTGGTAGAGAGTCCGGTTCCTTTGCGAAGGCTGAACTCAATGACCAGTATCATATTTTCATTCCCATAAAAGATAAAAACAACCTTTGGATTGGCAGCTTTGAAATTATATTGCCTTCTGCGTATATAAGTAAAAATATCGAGCCTTATTTTCAAAAATTGATTAATTATTTGAAGATAACTATTATTTTCGTTTTAATAATCTTAATAATATACGTTTTATTGCTCAGGCCGTTTAATAAAAAAATTGAGCTTAAAAAAAGTTCGATTATTATGTTTTTAGTTATTCTGATGGGTATTTCGCAAATTACATATGGTGTTTGTAATTATCTAACTCTAAAGAATGCTTTTACAAGCATTTCAAAAGATACAGCCACGGAAATATCAAAAGTGGTACAGGAGGATATTGAAGCAATTGTCCGGCAAGGTGTTTCATATGATCAGCTTTACGGACTGGATAATTATATGGAAGATACTTTAAATATTGCTTCAATTATTGATTCTTTTTGGATTGAAGAAACCGGGTTTTATCGAATGAATGCAGAAAACCAAATCAATGATTTGAATTCCGTAGATTCTAAATATTTGGTAAAAGTCTCTATGGGCGAGGATAACAAGCAACAGACTCGCTCTTTAACAACTGTTATATCTAAAGATTTTTTCAATGATAGTCTAAGGGAAATTATCTTGGAAATCATAACCATATTTGCAATTTCATTTTTCTTAATGATTGAAGTTGTTTTATTTCTAATGGTGTATTTAAACAAGAAAATGCAGGTTAAGCAAAATGAAGTTAAAGTGAATGAAGAGGAAGAAGAAATTGAAGATGACGGTGCTGTTGTAAGGATGTTAGCTTTTCTTACTGCGGCTTCCTGTTTCTTATCGGTTAGTTTTATACCCAAGGTTATGAATCAACTGTACAGGCCAATAAGCGGAATATCCAATGAATTTATATTGGGACTTCCTGTTTCAATTGTATTTTTTGCCGGTATATTTTTTACGGTAATCGGAGGAAAGTGGGTTGATAGGCAGGGATGGAAAAAAGTACTGTTAGCAGGATTGAGTTGTGTACTGTTTAGCTCTGTTTCCGCAGGAATGGTGCAGAATGCAGTATTGTTTGTTTTAACTAGAGGTATTTATGGTATTGGATATGCACTTGCTTTTATTGCTATACGAGCCTATGCAGTATCTTTGAAAAAATCATCTCATAAACAAGCGGCACTGGCGGCTTCTACCAGCGGATTATATTCCGGAGTCAATATGGGAGCTGTTCTGGGTGCTATGATAATGGGTAAATTAGGCTATGAAAAGGTTTTTTTCTTATCGGGAATACTGGCGGTTATTCCTATATTAATTGTAATATTTTTGACGCCCAAAGATAATGCTAAAAAGGTGACAGGCAGCATAGAACATAACAAAAATATGGGAAGTATCGTACCGTTTCTCGTAAAAAATAAAGAAATGATGCAATTTTTATTATTAATTACGGTTCCTATGGCTATAAGCGTGTTGTTTTTGGACTTTTTTGTTCCCACTTATGCCATTGTAGCAAACATTAGCACGGCAAATGTAGGAAGGGCTTATTTAATAAATGGAATATGTGTTGCCTATATAGGGCCTTTGTTTTTGAAATATCTAGCCAGATTTGGTAATAGAGTAAAGTTGATTATTGCAAGAATTATAACTTTTTGCGCTTATATTGTGTTTGCCTTATTCGGAAATATACTCGCAATAATTATAGCGGTAAGCATGATGGGAGTTGCTGATGGTTTTGGATTGGTAGTTGAATCTGAATATTTTTTAAATCTTAAAGGTGTGAAAAAAATAGGCAGCGGTCAAGCCTTGGCATTTATGGCAACTTTAAGAAAGATAGGACAATCATTCGCACCGCAGGTATTTGCAATCGCTATGGGATTGGGTTCGATGAAAGGGATTTTTGGAGTCGCACTCATCTCAATAGCTTTAACCAGCCTTTTTACATTGATTAGTTACAATTTTAATAAAAAGAACGGGGTGATAAAAAATGCGGAAAACATTGGCTAACATTACTATTAATAATGCTGAAGACAGAAAAGCATATTTATGCAAGATTAAAGTTTTGGATAAACGATGGAAAAATCCTTTAATTGCTCTGCAAAACAATTTTTTAGCGTCAACGGTTGATCAAAACCTGTATATACCCTTTACAGAAGATGAAATTGACGAAGTGTTCAGTGGAAAAGGAATATTCATAGGGGCTGTTGTTAAGGATAAATTAGTTGGTTTTTTTATGGCTTCGTTTCATGACCAGGAGACTATTGAACTGGGGAAAGCAAGTGGTATTCCGGAAGAGGAATTGGATCAGTTACCCATAAAATAATAATAAAAATCAATAAACCTAATGCTTTTCTCCCTTCTATAGATAATCCTGAACCTTTTAAAAAAGGTAACCATATTACTAAAAACATACAAATGAATGCCAACAAAAAGTATAATAAATTCTTCTTTATTTTCATACAGATTCCCTTATTTTATATATCTTTTCTTTTAGTGTTTTGAATAGTTAATTACAGGTAACCATAGCTTTAATTCCTTATACTCTTTAATAGAGTTTTCATTAATTTTTTCTTTGTTCTTATTAAGTCATATGATAAATAATTTAATCTCCTAATACCCTCTAACTCTATTTTTTTTATTTTACTTCCTTAATCAGCCAGTTAAGCCCTAATTCAATCAGTTTGGCAGGAGCAGGAATTCCGGTATCTTGATTCCAGCCCATTAACTCATAGCGTAGTTTGATGGCTTTTTCAAAATCCTTTTTATTAATCGCCCCCTGACCATCTAAGGGTCCACCCTTGAAGTTCTGATAGAACACCTCGGGGAGGGTATCATCTTTAGAAGTAAAACCTTCTCTGTAGTTAAAGATGCGGGCCATATTGATGGAGCGCTCTCCTAATTTCATCAATTCAAACCAGGTAGTTTTCCAGCCTGTAGTCGATTTAATAATTTCTAATAATTCCTCCATAGTTCCTACACTTCGGGGGACATAACCAAAGTCACAGACCCCTAAGATATCAAAGACGGTCCAATAGATATCCCATAGTTTAAAGAGGGCTACCTTCTTCTCTCCCATATCAGTAGGAGAAACCGGTTCTAAGATTCCCAGTCCTTTCATCTCTTTTATCCCTACCGAATCTTTATCTTTAAAGAAAGGGTCATGGGCGGCCTTCATATGGTCTGCTCCGTAGTCAGAGAGGGCATATTGGAGACCTACTCCGGTCTTAAGGCGGGGGTCATGCATGGGAATTTCCTGTCTTTTTACCTGGTGAGTAAACTTTTCTGAACCTTTGCCTATTTTTTGGGCAGCAAGATAGGAACCCTGAGATAAGAGGTCTCCCAATCCTTCTCGGTAGGCGATCTTTTCTATTATCTCAAGTACTGCTTCTTTATTGCCAAAAGTAAGTTCTATCCCTCCGGTGTCTTCTTTGGTGAGCAGTCCTTCCTGGTAACACTGCATGGCAAAGGCGATGACCATACCGGTAGAGATGGTATCCATGGTGTATCTATTACAAAGTTCATTGGCTTTGGCTATATATTTCAGGTCAGATATACCACAGATAGAACCCAAAGAGGCGATGGTTTCATATTCCGGACCTCCGTAAGCGTGGTTAACTTTAAGGTCTGGTTCATTGATCTCTACTACCCGTTTACAGCGGATGGGACAGGCAAAACAACCCTCGGTCCTTTTTAGAATGGTCTTATTATAGGTCTCGGCAGTTAAGGATTCTCCTTCCTTGAAATAGCCCGTAGTCCAGTTGTAGGAGGGAAGGCATCCTGCTTCATAAGCAGGACGGACTGTTCCTGGAGTACCTAATTCCCGAAAACCTCGGCTTAGAGGGTTATCCATAACTCTTTTAGTAATCTCCTTGGTTATTTGACTTATTTTTTCTTTATCAAAGAGGTTTATTGGTTTTGTTCCCCTTACGGCTATGGCTTTTAGTTTTTTGGAACCCATCACTGCTCCCAAACCATTACGGCCATTAAAGTGTTTTAATTCATTGACAATATTAGCAAAGCGCACCAGGTTTTCTCCGGCCGGGCCGATCTGGGCAATTCTGATTTTATCATCGGCTAACTCTTCTCTGATTGTCATCTGAGTAGTTCCGGTATCTTTACCCCAGAGGTGAGTGGCATCTTTAATCTCTACCTTACCATCTTTAATGTAAAGATATACGGGGGTGGGAGAGCCACCTTTGATTACAATGGCATCAAATCCGGCTTTTTTCAGCTCGGGTCCCCACCAACCTCCGGCTTCGGCTTCTCCTTGAGCTCCGGTTAAGGGAGATTTGGCACAGACAGTGTAACGGGGTATGGCCGGGGCAGGAGTACCGGTGATTACACTGGGAGCGAAGATGAGAAGATTATCGGGAGATAGGGGGTCGGTTTTAGGTTTCATTTCTTTTAACATATAGTATAAGGCTAAAGCTCTACCTCCCATGTAAGTACGGTAAAAGTTCTCGGGAGGATGTTCTATCCAGTGTTTTCTTGAACTTAAATCTATATGAAGGATGTTTCCAGAATAGCCAAAAGGCATAATTTTCTCTCCTCCCTTTCTAATATATCATAGCAAAAACCCTATAATAAGTTGAGTGGTAATCTGTAAAGATTCAACTTACTTTCCGCAATAATTTTTCCAACTCTATATCAGAGAATATCTCGAACAGACCCAAGAAATATTTCTTTATAACTATATTCCCCCATTTTCGAATAACATTTCATTAACGACTAATGAAATGGGTCCAATATAATTTATCCTATCTTTAAATTTAGATACTAATATGTTTTTTTTATTGTATGCATTGTTGTAGTGGTTGCAGCGAACTATAAATTTATTCACAATCATTTGCTCCTCAAATCCTCTCCCATACAGAATAATCTTATTCGGTGCTAATATTGAAAGAAGATTAGCAACGGTTAAACAAAAAATATCCAATACTTTATCAACTATTTCAATAACTCCAGGATCATTATATGTCATAAAATTTATAATATTATCTTCACTTATGCCTTCCAAATCTCCATTACAACTTTCGTAAACGCCAGGTGTCTTCTCTCTGGAAAATTTTTCTTTCATCATTTTCACTAAATTATCAAAGGATATTACAGTTTCTAAACAACCTCTTTTCCCGCATTTACATTGCTTCCCATCAGGTTCAACTATGCAATGTCCAACTTCAGCCGCTTTAAAACTTTCACCTTCATATAATTTTCCATTAATAACCACATCAGACCCTACACCAGGTCCCCATTTTAAGGCGATAAAGTTTTCAACTTCTCTGCCCAAACCATAAAGTATTTGTGCAATCACAAACGCCTTAACATTGTTTTCAATCACTACTTTATATCCCAATTTTTGTTCAAAATAATCTCGTACCTTTATCTCTAGTTCCCATATACCATATGCTTTTTTACTAATACCCTTCTTTTTGTCAACTGGTCCGACTACAGTAATGCCCACACCCAATATTTTCTCTTTTGGTATATTTGCCTGTTGAATTATATTGTTACAATGAGACGCAACAACGTCTAAAAAATCGTTTGGCTTGCCTCCAGATATGGTTTTTATCTTTTTACATATAACAATTTCCCCTTTTAGATCGCTTATAGAAATATAGGTAAAATCAGGCTCTATATTTATTCCTAAAACATGTTTATACTTATAGTTAATTTCTATAAGTATTTTTTTCCGACCTGCTCTTTTTTTCTCTTTCATTTCACCTTTCTCAATGATGATCCCTTTCTCTATCATATTGCTACATATATTTGTGACCGTTGCCCGAGTAAGAGAAAGGGTATCAGCAACATCTATTCTGGACATCACTTCATTATTATTAAGTAATCTCAAAAATTTAGACCTGTTTTTTGATTTTACATATTCCATATTTAAACCATTTCTACCCATGTTATCCTCTTTCATCTTTTCATTAATAATTCTTTATTCAGGTCTATTATAAATATTATTTTCTATCTCAGATATTTTTATAATAGCCTTTTTTAAATTCTCCTGTCTCCAATCTTCCAATCCTTGCGTGAATTCAGTCGTTAAAAATTCTTCCACCATCTCGCAAGCCATTTCAGGAGCAACTATCCAACCACCCATTGTCATAATATTGGCATTGTTTATGGCTCTACATTTCTTTGCACTATAAACATTTTCTACCGCAACAGCATATACACCTTTATATTTATTTGCAACAATTGCCATACCAGCTCCTGTTCCACAAATAAGAATACCCCTTTCGTATTCTTTATTTTGAATTTTAAGTGCGACCTTAGAAGCAACATTAAAAAATGGAATGCCTTCTTCTAATTTCTGTGTACCTAAATCATCAAAATTATATCTTTTTTTAATGAGATATTTTTTTATATTTTCTTTTAAATAAAATCCGGATATATCTGAACCTATTACTAATTTCATTATATATTCACCTCGTATTATAATCTTATTTTGCGCTTATTGCTTCTAATGTTTTTTCAACTATATCATCTGCCGATAACCTATATTTCTTGAGAAGATAATCAAATTTTCCCACTTCACCAAAGCAATCATGAACACCAATATATTTAAATGGTGCACACAAATACTCTTCCGTCATCACCTCAGCGACTGCAGATCTCAAACCTCCAATAATACTGTGGTTTTCACATGTTACTACTGCTTTAGTTTTTTTAATCGATGAAACAATAGTCTCTTTGTCTATCGGTTTTATCGTATGTACGTTTATAAGTTCAGTGTCGATCCCTCTTTTGTTTAATATTTCTACTGCTTTAATCGATTCACTCACAGTGATACCTGTCGCAAAAATGCTTACATCATTTCCTTCCTTAAGTACATCAGCTTTAAACAGATTAAATTTATAATTGTCATTAAAAACTTGGGGAGTTGTTTTTCTAAATAATCTTATGTATATCATACCTTTATAATCTACTATTTGTGGCAGAGCTTTCACTAATTGGATAACATCAACAGGCTCAAATATTACGGTACCAGGTATATTTCTGATAATTCCAACATCCTCAAAGCTCATATGTGTTCCACCATTTAGTTCCGCTGATATTCCAGGATCAAGTCCTATGATCTTAACATTGCTTCCAGCATATGATATTGAAATAGCTATCTGGTCTGCAATTCTTCTTGTCGCAAATGAGGTGAAAGAGCTAATAAATGGTATAAAACCATATGATGATAATCCGGCAGCAACAGATGCCATATTCTGTTCGGCAACACCAACATCCAAAGCTCTTTCCGGAAATTTTTCCCTTAGCTTTAAAGTACCCCCTGCTTTGCCTAAATCAGCATCAACAAAAACTATCCTTTCATCTTTTTCCATTATTTTTTCAATCTCTGAAACAAGAGCTACTCTCATTTCCACATTTGTGTTATACATTACAAATTACCTCATCCTACTTCAATTCTTTTAATGCTTTTTGGATTTGTTCCGGCCTAATTTGCATGTTATGATTTCCAGCCCCAGCTTGTTCAGCAAAATAAGCACCCTTACCTTTGATTGTATTCAAGATAATCATTGTAGGACAACCTTTACATTTTTTAGCGGATAAAATAGCATTATCAATTTCTTGTACGTTATGTCCATCTTCTACATTCATTACATTCCAGCCAAAAGCTTTCCATTTATCAACAATTGGCTCTAACGAATTAATTTCATCCGTAGTTCCGTCGATCTGCATTTTGTTATAATCTGTAAATCCTATAAGATTGTCTAATTTTTTATGTGCTGCATACATAGCAGCTTCCCAAATCTGTCCTTCCTGGCTTTCGCCATCACCTATCAGTGTATATATAGTGGCATTATCTTTTTTAATTTTGGACCCTATTGCAACACCAACCGCACATGAAAAGCCTTGCCCCAATGAACCTGTGGTCATATCAATTCCAGGTGTTCTTTTCATATCACAATGACTAGGAAAATTTGTATTTGGTTTATTCAGTGTATATAGAAGTTTCTTATCGAAATACCCTTTGTCTGCTAAAATAGAATACATCGTAGGTCCTGCATGTCCTTTCGAAAGGATAAACCGGTCTCTACCTTCCATTTTAGGATTATTAACATCAATATTCATGTGATTATAATATAGAACAACAAGAACCTCCACTATTGATAGGCATCCACCTATATGCCCAACTCCTAAATGCCCTATAGCATCTATAGTCAAATACCTTATCATTTTACACTTCATATTTAACTCTTTAACTCTTTTTTGTTCTAACAATATCTTTTACCTCACCGGAAGCATAATCTTTAATATAAGAATAATTATTTCTATTAATCTAATTTTCATCTATTTTATATTTTGTGGATTTAACGCAGTAGCTATTGTTTTTATAATATTTAAAGATAGATTTTTTATGCAAAAATAAGCTAAATATTTTTAAAAAAGTAGCAATTCTTTTATACTTCAATAAAGTTCAATTTTTAATTGATGAAAACACAAAATATTATCGTAGATAAAATGAATCAAAAAAACAATAATTTTTTTATTACCATCATCAATTACATTTATTGATTAATTTAAATAACTAACCAATTAATTTTACAATAACATCCATATTCTTATTTGTCAACCAATTGGTGTCATTTGTGTAATTAATCTGTGATATTGTCACCTTGAAATTAATCAGTAATAATGTCACTATGGAAAAGGTGAGATATCTAATGACCAAAAAAGAATTAGTAAGAGTACATGTCATCAATGAAAATAAAGGGGTCAGGTCTCAACATTTGACATTCATACTTCCTTTAAAACTGTTATCACCCTTTGCATGACCTCTTTTATTTCATGATTAACTTCACTTTTTTGTTCAAATCTTTTTGCAGCCTGGGAAACGGCTGAATAATCCATCTTAAAAAGTTCACCTATTTCAGATAAGGAAAGTAGGGTGAATCGCTTAATGAGGTAGATTGCCAAAGAGCGATTCAGGTTCCCTCTTTTTTTATCAAAGATTATACTTCTTTCAATATGTAATGCTTGAGTCATTTTGGTAATAATCGTATCCACATCATATTTAGACAGAAAGCGGGTAGAAGGAATTTCTCTTCTTCGACCTAGATGTTCTATCTTTTCTTTTACCCTTTCAATAAAGGTTTCACTGCCAAGAGCGATATGGCGATAGGATTCTCTAAGCGGGTTTTTTATATCCTGATTTTCGCTAACATACTCTCGATATTTGCTCATTGCTTTAAAAGTATCATGGTCTATAGATTTTAGTATAAAGGAAGGATCGGAAATATCAGATTTTCTTAAATTTAAGTAATCCAAATAGCTACTCCAGGGATAATCTTCTAATTGTTTTATGATTCCGGCACGTAAGGGATTTAGATGAATATAAGCTGAGAGAGCAAGCGCATAATTGTCGGCATCAACCAGAATAGATTTAAACCGACCTTAAAAAAGAGGACCGATGATTTGATGTTTATTACGAAACCAATTGGTATATATATTCTCCGAGATAATTGATGCCTTGAGATAGGTTGGATTTATTCGTTTTAATAAAGAGATGATAATGATTATCCATGAGGCAATAAGCGTAACAAATCATCGAATATTTGATGAGCATTTCTTTTAATCTTTTTAAAAATATCTCTTTATCTCGAGAGGAATAGAATATATCCTCTCTCCGATTGCCCCTGGCGGTAATATGATAAAAAGCATTTTCAAAAGATAATCGTAAAGGTCTAGTCATAATAAAATGTTAGCACTTAGATAGAGTTACGTCAAATGTTGAGACCTGACCACTTTCTCTCTATTTTCAATTTTTTCGTTCCGCTTTTAGCGGAACTCCAATTATCTCTAACCTTTCGGTTTCGCCGATGAATGGTGGTGCACTATTTTCCACTTTCCTTGATCATCCTTTTTCCAAATAAATGAAAATCTGGCCTCAACTACTTGTCTATCATCTCCTGGGCCGACTTCAAAATTGTACATCCCGGAATGCAAATAACAATCAGTGCCAAGAGTTTGAACTTCTTCCTGGATAATTTTACCCATAGGATTTTTTATCAGGAAGTGTTCAAAATATTCTTTCGCACCATATTGCCCCTTCTTGAATTCCCCTGAAGTCGTAGGTAAAAAAGTGGCATCTGTAATATAAAGTGCCGCTACTTCTTTAGGGTTTCGGCTTTGTAGAGCATTATTCCATGTACCAAAATTTCTACTGGCAATTTCTTGCATTGTTTCAGTACTCTCTTGTGGTGGAGTAGCATTCTCAAATTTTTCTAGTCATTGTGATATGAAAAGAACACCTGGAATTGATATGACCACAGGTTCATTGGGGCAAGGCTTTTCATGTGCGGTTGGTGTTGCAATAGGGTCCAAAATTAAAAAAAGATAATGCCACTATATATACACTGATAGGTGATGGCGAAAGCCAGGAAGGACAGATTTGGGAAGCTGCTATGTATGCAGCACATAAAAAATTAGACAATCTTATAGGATTTACAGATTATAACAAAATGCAGATCGACGGAACTACGGATGAAATTAATTCGTTAGAGCCAATTGTTGATAAATGGAAAGCTTTTGGCTGGAATGTAATGAATGTAGAAGATGGACATAACGTACAAGAAATTGATAATGCTATTTTATCCGCTAAAAAATGTAAAGGTTGTCCTACAATGATTATCTTGAATACAATCAAAGGTAAGGGTGCTTATTTTGCTGAACAAGCTGGGGCTGGAAATCATAACATGCAAATTAGGCCGGAACAAATCCAAAAAGCATTAAAAGAATTGAAGTAG
>ASPA01000043.1 GCA_000405605.1 Atribacteria bacterium SCGC AAA255-G05 | reverse complement strand
TGTTACAAAACATTGTTAGTGTAAATTTATTTTAATTGGGGTAGTTAGATAAAGAAAAGAATAGTTGTCGTTATTGTTTTTTCCGGGTCTTTTCCCCTTCTTTACGTGATACGCAATACTCGATACGAAATACGAATACAAAATCATTGAAAAATGTTGCTATTTTTGATATATTAAGCATAAAATAGTATATCGTATGTCGTATATCGTATTTCGTTAGGAAAAAGAAGTCAGAAGCTAGAATCCAGATGCCAGAATTCAGAAGCCAGGAACCAGAATATTCTGAATACTGACTTCTGACTACTGGATACTAAGTGATTTCAAATATAATACAAAGGACAAATAAATTATGATTAAAAAAGAGAATATAAAAGAGAAAAAGTTATTTTTTGATAACGAACTTCCTGGCTTAAAGGAAAGTTTGATAAAGATGGCAAATTTAGTCGAAGAAGCAATTGATATGGCTATAAAGTCTTTAGTTGAGCAGGATTTGGATTTAGCTGCAAAGGTAATCGAGAATGATGATGTAATTGATAAAATGGAATTAGATATAGAAGAACAATGTTTACAGATGATTGCTCTACGTCATCCTATTGCTAAAAATTTAAGAATTATCGGTTGCGGTTATAAGACCGTATCTGATTTAGAAAGAGTAGCAGATCATGCCGTAAGCATAGCCAGGGCCAGCCAGTATTTATCTACCAAATCGATGGTAAAACCCCTAATAGACATTCCTCGTATGGCTGAAATTGCTCAGAATATGTTGAAAGATGGCTTAAGTGCCTATTTCAACGGAGATGTAAAATTAGCTAAGGAAGTATGGGCAAGAGATAGGACGGTTGACGATTTGGATAAGCAAATATTACGTGAACTTTTAACTTTTATGATGGAAGATCCCCATACTATCAGCAGGGCGATTCATTTAATCTTTGTTTCTAATAATATTGAACGGATTGCCGACCACGCTACAAATTTAGCAGAAAGAGTAGTATATATTGTCAATGGAGAGAGAATAAAAGGTTATTTCAAAAACAATAAAGAAGAAAAGAACATTAAGGTTTAAAATTAACTGAATGATTGTTTATATTTTTTATTTGAATAATCAAAAACTAAAAGATATAAAAGGTTATAATTTATGGAAACAATCAAAAACAATTTAGAGATAATAAACAAAAAAATAAAAAAAGCAGCCTTAAAGGTGAATAGAAACCCCGAAGAAATAAAATTAGTGGCAGTAACTAAAACTGCTACTACAGAGCAAATAGAAGAAGCTATAAATGCAGGGGTAAAAATAATTGGTGAAAACAGAGTCCAGGATGCTAAAAAAAAATATCAAATTTTTACTGCCGATGTAGAGTGGCATCTTATAGGACATCTGCAGACTAATAAGGCAAAATACGCTGTAGAAATATTTAATTGTATTCACTCTGTAGATAGTATAAAATTAGCCCAAGAAATAGATAAGCGTTCTTTGCAATTTGGGAAGATAATGGATGTTTTAGTTGAGGTGAATGTTTCCGGGGAAGAAACTAAATATGGGATTAAATCGGAAGAAGTAGAGACTTTTCTAAAAGAAATTTCTGAATTTCCCAGAATAAGGATCAGAGGCTTAATGACTATTGCCCCAATAGTAGAAGACAAAGAAGAAGTTCGGCCATATTTCAGGAAACTCAGGGAATTATCCGAAAAAATAAAGAGTAAAAATATAGAAAATATTAAAATGGACTATCTTTCCATGGGTATGACTGAAGATTTTGAGATTGCCATTGAAGAAGGCGCTAATATGGTTAGAATCGGCAGGGGAATATTCGGGTTTCGTTAACCATTAATTTAAACGAAAAGGATAAATTAATAAAAGCGGAAGGAAAATATTATCTATGTTTTTACTGATTCAAATAATTAACACAGTCTTCAAACTTTACAGTTATTTAATTTTAGCGAGGATATTTTTAACCTGGATACCTGTAGACCCCCATAACCCTGTGGTGCAATTTATCTATAGAGTTACCGAACCTATTTTAGCACCCTTCAGGATTATATTGCCTTTAGGAGGCATGGGTTTAGATCTTTCTCCGATAATTGTCTTTTTTTTACTAAATTTGCTTCAGAGAGCAATAATTAATATACTTTTTAGTATAGCTATTTGAACAATATAAAATAAATCTAATAGAAATATTAAATGAGGGAGGATATTTGAATGAGAATTACACCAATGGACATTGAACAACAAGAATTTTCCAGGTCATTCAGGGGTTACAACGAAGAAGAAGTAGATGATTTCTTAGATAAGATAGTGAAAGACTACGAAGAATTAATCAATGAAAACGTAAGACTTAATGAAGAAATAGAAAAGATGCAAGAAAAATTAAAAGAGTTTAGCGAGATTGAAGAAACTTTGAGGAGCGCTTTACTAAATGCCCAAAAGTCTGCCGAAGAAATGAAGGGCAGGGTAGAAAGTGAAGCAAAAATAATCATAGAAAAAGCAGAGATGGACGCTAATACTTTAAAACAACAGATCTTACAAAGAGAAGATCTGGTGAAAAATGGAATCGATAACCTGCGGAGATATAAGTTTACATTTAAAGAAAAGTTTAAATCAATGTTGAACTTATACTTAAAGATGATTGAAAATGAGGAATTTGAGGAAGAAGGAAATTACGAGATTAAAGAAGAAAATATTTCTAAAGAAAAGGTAAGGAAAGAAGTTTCCGAAGAGAAAGTAGACAAAAGAGTTTCTGAAGAAAAAATGGGCGAATTAGAGGGATTCGCCGTAAAAAAAGATTATAAAATTGAAGAAACAGAAGATGAGCAATGATATCAATGATTGTTTTAAAATTACGGGGAATGATATTAAAGTTAAAGTTAAAATTGTTCCCGGTTCATCCAAGAATAAAATTATCGGAGCATATAATAACGCTTTAAAAATTTCTATCGCCGCCCCGCCGGTCGAAGGAAAAGCCAATAAAAAATGTATTGCCTATTTAGCTAAGTATTTCGATGTGGCGAAGTCAAAAATTGAAATAATTTCGGGTCAAACCGGTAAAAATAAACTTATTAAGATTTACGATATCAGCCAGGAAGAATTTTTAGATAAAATAAAAAAAATTAGTTGAAAATTCAGATGACAGGGGACGGTTGTACTCTGTCATCATTTTTTATTTAGTGTAGTGTAGAGGGTGGACTTATCCGCCCTCTGTATTTTTAGGTTAATTTTATTTGGCGGGTTCAATGAATCGAACCCCTACAATTCCCCCTCACCCTAACCCTCTCCCTCCGAGGGGAGAGGGGATAAGAAATCCAAATCTTCTCTTATTAAGCAAGAGACTTATTTTGCTAACCAGCTAACTAGTTCCTAACGATATACGATATACGATATACGACATACGAAATATTGACACAAACCAATTTAATATGCTATTATTACGAATATTAAAAATAGAATAGTTGTTTATTTAATTTGAGGAAAAGTAGGTAGATATAATTTGACAGCGAGTAGGGACAGTGGGAGCCTGTAAATTCTTTCTATCCAAAATCACCTTAATATTTCTAATCGAAATTGTTTTAAAAGTAGATTAGGGCGGTGAACATCGTTAAAAACCGGAGTATATTTATTTGTTTAAATATATTTACTCCTTGAGTTCATTATCGTGAGGTAATGATAAAAATTGGGTGGTACCACAAGAACTTTTAACCTCTTGTCCTTTTACGCGGCAAGGGGTTTTTGTTATATTAGATAAATTATAAAGCGCGAGGAGTGATTCAAATGGAATACAAAGATACCTTAAATTTACCAAAAACAAAATTTAAAATGAAAGCGAATTTAGCCCAGGAAGAGCCAAAATTATTAGAATTTTGGGAAGAACAGGAAACATATAAGAAAGTACTGGAAAAAAAGAAAAACCTGGAAAAATACATCTTGCACGACGGACCTCCCTATGCAAATGGCAATATACATATCGGGACCGCCTATAATAAGATATTAAAAGATATAATCCCTAAATATAAATCGATGAAAGGGTATAATTCCCACTATGTTCCGGGGTGGGATACCCACGGCTTACCTATAGAGTTTCAGGTTACCAAAGATATGAAGGTTGACTTAAGTGAGGTAAACCCGGTTGAACTGAGGAAGAAGTGTACAGAGTATGCCAAACATTATATTAACGTGCAAAGGGAAGAGTTTAAGCGATTAGGGGTAATGGCAGAATGGGAAAACCCCTATTTAACCCTTAACCCTGCTTATGAGGCAGAACAGATAGAAATATTTAAAAAAATGTTTTTAAAAGGGTATATTTACAAAGGATTAAAACCGGTATACTGGTGTGCTAATTGTGAAACAGCCCTGGCAGCCGCAGAGATAGAATATCACGAAAAAGAGTCTTCTTCTATATATGTTAAATTCTTGGTAAAAGATAGTTTGGGAAAAATATTCCCGGAGATCAAAGAAGAAAAAACCCATGTACTTATCTGGACTACTACCCCCTGGACTATTCCCGGCAATATGGCTGTTGCCTTAAATCCTGAGATTGAATACGGTTTGGTTAATACAGAAAAAGGGAATCTCTTGTTGGCGTCCGCCCTGGTAGAAAAAGTAATGAAAGAAACTAAAATTGTTGATTATAAGGTTATCGGAAAAGCAAAAGGTAAATTATTTGAGGGTTTAAAATGTAAACATCCTATCTTTGACCGAGACTCGCTAATGATATTAGGAGACCATGTTTTATTGGATGAAGGGACCGGTTGTGTACATACCGCTCCCGGACATGGACAGGAGGATTATGAGATAGGAATAAAATATAAAATTCCTATATTTACTACCCTTGATAGCCAGGGAAAATTTAACCAGGAAGGCGGAAAGTTTAAAGGATTAACTTATAAAGAGGGGAATATTGCTGTAATAGAAGAATTAACCAAGAATGGAGCTTTATTGAAGGTTGGTAAAATAATGCATTCTTATCCTCACTGTTGGCGTTGTAAAAAACCGGTAGTATTTCGGGCGACCGAACAATGGTTTGTTAACATCGAGGCTTTTCGTGATTTAGCCCTAAAGGAAATAGAAAAGGTCCAATTTGTTCCTGCCTGGGGCAAGGAAAAAATGAAAGGTATGGTGGAAAACAGAACCGACTGGTGCATTTCCCGCCAAAGGGTATGGGGAGTGCCCCTCCCGGTTTTCTACTGTAAAGGATGCGGAGAAATTATAGTAAATGAAGAAACTATAAATTCGGTTAAAAAATTATTCCTGGAAAAAGGGTCAGATTCCTGGTTTGCTCTGTCTGCCCAAGAAATTCTACCCAAAGATTATCAGTGTCCTCACTGCAAGGGTAAAGATTTTGAAAAAGAGAAAGACATAATGGATGTATGGTTTGACTCCGGATGCAGTCATGCGGCAGTACTTAAGACGAGAGATGAACTACATTGGCCGGCGGAATTATACCTGGAAGGGACAGACCAGCATAGAGGCTGGTTCCAAACCTCACTGCTGACTTCGGTGGCTGCTTTTGGAGAAGCACCTTATAAAACAATTCTGACTCATGGTTTCATTGTTGATGCAGAAGGCAGGAAGATGTCTAAATCGGTAGGCAACGTTATAGCTCCTCAGGAGATTATTGAAAAATACGGAGCGGATATATTAAGATTATGGGTGGCCTCTTCTGATTATCGCACAGATATCAGAATCTCTTCTGCGATATTAGATCAATTGGTGGAAATATACCGGAGGGTTAGAAATACCGCCCGATTTATCCTGGGAAATTTATCCGACTTTAATCCTGATACAGATGTAGTTTCCTATGATAAACTTAGCGAATTAGACAGATTAGTTTTGAGTAATTTTCAAAGTTTGGTGAAAAGAGTAAATGAGTGCTATGATAAGTTTGAATTTCATTCCTTCTATCATGAGATTCATAACTTCTGTGCTGTCGATTTGAGTTCATTTTACCTTGACATAATTAAAGATAGGCTGTATACCGCATTTGCCGATTCCGAAGAACGTCGGGCAGCTCAAACAGTATTGTATCAGATAATAAATGATTTGGTTAAACTGATTGCACCGGTATTAAGTTTTACCGCAGAGGAAATCTGGCAGCACTTAAGAGAAATTGAAAAAGGCGAAGAAAGTGTTTTTCTTGCCCTATGGCCGGAAGTAAATGAAAATTATAGGGATAGAAATTTAGAAAAAAAATGGGGCAGCATCTTAAAAATTAGAAAAGATGTTCTAAAGGCCTTAGAAATAAAAAGAGGGGAAGGTTTTATCGGTAATTCTTTAGAAGCGCAGGTAAATATTTATACCGAAGATAAAGAAGTTTATGATTATTTAATCTCTTTTAAAGAACAGCTGGAAAGCATATTTATTGTTTCTAAAACCGATATAGTTCGCGGAGAAGGGGAAAAAAGCTTTTCTTCTGACGCCTATACGGGTGTTGAATTTCCTGATATTAAAATAATGATAACCAGGGCACCGGGTAAGAAATGTGAAAGGTGCTGGTGTTACAGTGAGACAGTAGGAAGAGACCAGAAATATCCGGCTATCTGTGAAAAATGTGCTAAAGTAATGCATGAACATTTTGAGGAGTAAAAAAATACTATGGGATTTATACTTTTTGTCCTATTTATTATATTGCTTGATCAGGCAAGTAAATTGTACATTCAGTACAGCATGCATATTGGAGAGTCTATAGCGGTCATTGAAGGGATATTTCATATTACTTATATAGAGAATCCTCGAACCTCCTTTGGTCTTTTTGAATATAATTCCTCGTTCTTTGTAATAGCGGTGGTAATTTCCGTAATTTTGGTTATTTTAATCTACAAAAAAATTATTTTTAAGAAAGACCCTTTTGTGTACATCCCTTTAACGCTTGTCCTGGGTGGTGCAATAGGCAACCTCATTGATCGGGTGAGAGTTGATGGTAGGGTAATAGATTTTATTGATTTTAGAATCTGGCCGGTTTTTAATTTTGCCGATTCGGCGATAGTGTGCGGAATGTTGATATTATTGATTCATGTTTTGTTCCGTGCCCCGGAAAAGGAAGATGAGGGAGAAAAAGGAGAAGGGGAAAAATGGGAAGAAGAGGAAGATAATATAATGAATATTAAAAAATATAAAGAACGAGATGAGGAGTAAGGTTTAATGTATAGAATTTTATTTACTATTGGTTCATTTTCCATCTATTCTTACGGATTGATGATTGCTTTAGCTTTTATTACAGCCATTCTTTTAGCAATGAAAGAAGCAAAAAAAAGTGGAGAAGACCCGGAAAGAGTTTTAGATATAAGTCTGTATGTCATTTTAGGTGCCCTAATAGGAGGTAGATTGGGATATGTTTTAACCTATCTTGATTACTATATGAAAGACCCGGTGAAAATATTGTATTTCAGGCAGGGCGGATTAAGTTTTTTAGGGGGATTCTTAGTAGCTTATTTCCTGTGCTGGCTGTATGTTAAAAGAACCAAGATTCCATTTTGGAAATATGCGGATATCGCCGCTCCCTCCATTGCTATCGGAATAGGTATCGGTAGGATAGGCTGTTTATTAAATGGTTGTTGCTTTGGTGTAGTATCAGAAAATTACGGAATTAAGTTTCCTTCTTTACATATGCCCCCGGTGTATTTACAGCAATTAAATGATGGATTGATTGCCTCCGGAAGTTCCTGTACTCTCCCGGTAATTCCTACCCAAATCTATACTTCTTTATATGGCTTTCTAATATTTTTTATCCTTCACTGGATGAAAAAATACAAGAAATATGATGGATTCCTTATGCTGAGTTTTTTCATATTGTATTCAATTTCCCGCTTTACCGTAGAGTTTTTCAGATTTTACGAAAATAATTACAAAGTATTTAATTTATTAACTATTACCCAGACTATTTTGATAGGTGTTGTGTTGGTTTCCCTGGTGTCAATGAATATTTTGAAGAAAAAAAGCATAACTAGCGTAGAGCGTAGAGCGTAGAGCGAATAGTTAGGGAAGGGGGAGTCAGAATTTAGTAGATAGAAGCCAGAATAAAATCATATCTCGTGTTGCTTATTATGGATAGATTCTTTTTCTTTATTTTTACTTCTATTTTTTTATCTAACTACCCCAATTAAAATAAATTTACACTAACAATGTTTTGTAACAAAAATATAATATTATTGCAACCCCAAAAAGTAAACAAGATGGTAATGTAGGGGCACGATGCATCGTGCCCACAGTAGAAATTAGGTAAGAATATGGCGGGGGCACAATTCATTGTGCCCCTACAAAAAAAGTAGAAGCACGGCGTGCCATGTCTTCTTGTACTAATTTATCTTGCGTTTTGTATTTAAAACTAACGACTATTCACTATTCACTAACGACTAATATTACTTTCTCTTCTTAAGGGCAGCCCCTCCCAGGTAAGCTTCCTGCACTTTTTGATTGCTCTTTAAATCGGAAGCTAATCCACTAATAGTAATATTTCCGGTTTCCAGCACATATCCCCTGTCAGCAATACTTAATGCTTTGCGGGCATTTTGCTCTACCAATAATATTGATATACCCTGATCATTAATTTCACGGATAATTTGGAAAATTTGTTTTACTAATAATGGAGCTAGGCCCAGAGAGGGTTCATCCAGAAGTAAGATGCGTGGAGTACTCATTAAGCCTCTTCCCATTGCTAACATTTGCTGTTCACCACCTGATAATGTTCCGGATAACTGATTTCGTCGAGCCTTAAGAATAGGAAATAAATCATAAACTTTTTCTTTAGACTCTTTAATATTTTTTTTGTCTTTTCTTCGAGTATATGCACCCAAATTAAGATTTTCATCGACTGTAAGAGTTGCAAATACTTTTCGACCCTCGGGTACGTGCGAAATACCCCCCATAACTATTTTAAATGCCTTAACATTGTTAAGTTCCTGGTCATCTAATTTAATTTTTCCGCTGCGTATGGGCAATAAACCGGAGATAGCCCTTAAAAGAGTACTTTTTCCCGCTCCATTTGCCCCCAATACGGTAACAATTTCTCCTTCATCAATTGTAAGTGAAATTCCTTTTAGAGCCTCAATAGAACCATAATTTATTTTTAAATCTTCTACTTTCAACAATATAGTCATATTACTATTCCTCCTCCTCTTCATCTTTGCCTAAGTAAGCTTCAATTACCTGAGGATTAGTATATATATCTTCGGGCAGACCTTCAGCAATTTTTTTACCTTCATCCATTACCGTAACCCAATGAGAAATTCCCATGACAACATTCATATCGTGTTCGATAAGCAAAATAGTTAAATTTTCCTTTACTAAAGATTTTAAAAATACTATCAAGTCTTCAGATTCTTTATCATTTAAACCGCTGCTTGGTTCATCCAAGATTAATAAATCAGGATTAGAGGCTAAAGCCCGGCCTATTTCTAACATTCTCTGATTACCATAAGCAATATTTTTTGCTAATTCATCTCTCCATCTCCATAATCCGACCTGTTTAAGCCGATCTTCAGCATTTTTCTTAATTTCTAATTCCTCTTTTCTTTGCCCGGGAGTTTGTAAAATAGAAGACCAGGTTCCTTCCCTGCTGCGGCAATGCTGGCCGGCCATCACATTTTCCAGACAGGTCATATTAGAAAAAAGCCGAATATTTTGAAAAGTCCGCGCAATCCCCTTTTTTATAATCTGATGCGGCTTTTTACCGGCAAGATCTTCTCCTTGGAAAAGAACCTTTCCGCTATCAGCTTTATATATACCGGTAACAACATTAAAAACAGTAGTTTTTCCTGCTCCGTTTGGACCTATCAGACTGCTTATTTGCCCTTGACTCACTTTAAGATCAAAATTGTTTACCGCGATTAAGCCGCCAAATTTTTTAGTCAGTTTATCGGTTTCCAGCACAACTTTATTAGTTTTATCTGTTTCTTTATTCTCTTGTTTACTTCTTATCATAGTCGCTATATTATTATTGTCTTTAGCCATTTTCTTCTCCTGCTTTTATTAAAAGTGACTCGAATTTAAGAGCTCCTCTTTTTCTGGGCCAGATACCGCCGGGTCTAAATATCATCATAATCACCATTGCTACTCCAAATATTAACATTCTATACTGTGCAAAAGTACGAAATACTTCAGGAAAAAGACTGATAGCCGCAGCACCAATTAAAACCCCGGGTATAGAGCCCATTCCCCCGATTAATACAATACAAAAGAGCATACAAGATTCCATAAAACTAAAACTCTCCGGAGAAACTATCATTAACTTAGTAGCATAAATATTACCAGCTACCCCGGCCAAACCTGCTCCTAAAAGAAAAGCCAATAATTTATAAGACCTAACATCAATCCCGGTCGATTCAGCAGCTACTTCATCTTCTCGAATGCAATTCCAGGCCCTGCCTATTCGCGAACGCTGCAAATTAACTAACCCAACGATAGTCAGGCCAACTATTAACCAGATATAATAATAAAATTTAGTAGAATTATCAACTACGAAGATACTGCCCAATGAAGGAAAATCAATTCCGAAGACCCCGTTGGAACCACCGGTTATTCCGAATGGATTATTATTTAAAGTAAGTCGGACGATTTCGCCCATTCCGATGGTTACGATACACAAATAATCTCCTTTTAAATGTATAATTGGAGAACAGACTAACCAGGCAAAGGCACCTGCCGCAATTGCACTTATCGGTAGTAAAATTATTATTGGAATTCCAAAGCTGGTATTGAGAATGGCAGTAGTGTAGGCACCGATAGCCATAAATCCCATATGTCCCAAATCAAAAAGCCCTACTTCGCCTAAAACAATATTTAGGCTAAGCCCTAAAAGAGCATAGATGCCGAAGAAAAATAAGACGTCTATCCAATAAGCATTTATTATAAAAGGTAACGCTATAAATAAAATGGCTACCAAGATAACCAGCCAATTTTTAAATATACTATTTTTTTGGTTTATATTTTTGTTTGACTTCATATTTTCGCTCCTTTACACTTTTTCTGCAATTTTTTCACCCAAAAGACCTGTGGGGCGAAAAATTAAGACTAATATTAAAACTAAAAATACAAACACGTCCTTATAGGCAGTAGAAATGTAAACAGAACCTAACATTTCAAGTACCCCCAAGAGAAGACCGCCAATCATTGCCCCCGGAATATTGCCAATACCTCCCAGGATAGTAGCAGTAAAGGCTTTTAATCCATAATTCCATCCCATAACAAAACTAATCTTCCGATAATACATGCCTACCATTACTCCCGCCATTCCTCCTAAAGCCGGGCCTAAAGCAAATATAAAAAATATAATGGTTTCAATATTTATTCCCATCAGTGCGGCAGTGCTTCTATCCAAAGCACAAGCACGGATAGCTGCGCCAAAAGTAGTTTTTTGAACAATATAAAACAAAAGTCCCATAAGAATAAAGGAAATAATTAAAACTACTATCTGCATTAAAGTAATCTTAATTCCTCCAATATTTAACATAACCGAAGGGACAACCTGTGATGAGTAAGCTTGCGGGCGTGGGCCCCAAATAACCATTATCCCATTTTGTATTACAATTGAAGCTCCTAATGCAGACACTACTGCGGGGAGCCGGCCTACTGAATATATTGGACGATAGGCAATTCGCTCTATTAAAGTACCGGCAATTCCTATGCCGATTGCGGCTATTAACATAGCCGCAATCATGCCGCCCCATATACCAAAAGTAACGGTAGCATAGGAAGAACCAAATACGAGAAGGGTATATCCAAGATAAGAGCCCAGGGCAAATAAGTCTCCGTGCGCAAAATTAATCAGCTTCATTACCCCGTATACCATGGAATAACCAAGAGCAATAAGAGCATAAAATGAACCTATAGTCAATCCGTTAAGTAACTGCTCTAAAACAATTTTCATCTTCGTATCTTACCTCACTTTTATTTAGTATCGCAAATTGAGGAACTTCCATCCGCGTTTACTACATAAAGATTAATACTGCTTCCTACTCGGTCACCAATTTCATCAAAACCTACTGGACCGGTAATGCTGGGGAAGTTTTCCATCTTATTTCTCAGATAATCAGCAATAACATCTGAATCGGTGGAACCGGATTTATCGATAGCTTCTGCAAGTACACAGAGTGCATCAGCAGCGTAGACTGACCAAGGGCTCGAGGGAAGAGTATTATATTTCGCCTTATAAGCTTCTTTAAATGCCATTGCTTCAGGATTGGTGAAATATTCGATTAAAGCTTCCTGGGTTTGATAAACACCTTTGGCGTATTCTATACCCGCAATATTGATAAAATCTTCATTAACTACCGCATCTCCCCCTACAAATATTGCTTCGATTCCAATTTCGCGCGCCTGTCTAATGATTAATCCTGCTTCAGGAAAATGACCGGTGTAATAGAATACATCCGGATTAGTTTCTCTTAGTTTGGTTAGAGGTACAGTAAAATCAGTTTCTTCTGGATTAATTGCATCAAAATAGACTATTTCTACTTCTCCAGCGTCTATTCTGGATTTTAATGCTGCTCTAGTCTCTTCAGCAAGCCCTACAGAAAAGCTTGTGTTGTTATTCATTATAGCAATTTTTTTAGCATTAAAGTAAGGCACAACTTTATCTGCAAAAAATTTAGCTTGAGTATCAGTTCTTCCGCAGGTACGGAAGAAATATTTCAAACCTCTTTCGGTAAGATCGGTAATAGTCGCACCATAAGCAATATTTACCTTTTTAAATTTTTCATATACATCAGATGCTGGGAGAACAACAAAAGAACCGTAGGTTTGAATAGCAGCAACTACATCTTTTTGAGTTATTAATTTCATTGCCGCCAATGCGCCTGCTTTAGGTTGACAAGCATCATCAGCAACTCTAATTTCAATCATCCTTCCTCCTAAAATTCCACCTTTGTCATTGATCATCTGGGCAGCAATTTCCACAGATTGTTTTGCCATTTCACCTTCAACAGCATACGGTCCGGTTATAGGTCCCTGTAATCCAATAACTACCGGAAGTTTGTCAGCAGCCATTACGCCAAAAGAAGCTATGCCAAGAACTAATACTAACACACTAACAATTAACATAAATTTTTTACTTTTCATTTTAAATTCTCCTTTAATTTTTTTTAAAATAAATCGAAAACAGTTATTTTAGCAAATTAATTATCCGTACTATTAGAAATATCTCCTATTTTATAATTACTTAAGAAATCCCTTCACCTCCTTTTTTTGCCTAATATTCGCTCGTGAAATTATTATTTTTTTTAAACGAATTTTTTAGCAATACAATTATTCATTGATACTTAAATAAAACAAACCATTAGTTATAAGCTGATACGATTGACTTTTTAGTCTTTGCGTAATACCAATATTTCCAAATTCAGCATGCGGAGAATACAGAATAACTCTATTTCTATTGATTCTGGTTTCCACAATTGAAGCTCTTTTTTTTAGATATTTTTCAAATCTTTCTTTTGTTAAAACATTATACCATCCATTTATTGCTTTTATTGCAAGAACATTATCTAGTAAATCCCATCTGGGATATTCTTTTCCTGAGCCTGAAGCAATAAATTCATAAAAAGTTGCAATTGCTTTTACTTTATCGCTTAATATCTGCATAGCAGGTCCTTCCCAATAAATCATATCTAATGTATTAATTTTTCCAGCACAAATTCCTGATATAATAGGATGAGTATTATCTAATACCTTTATCCTTATAAAACCTGATCCTGTTCTCCAATAATCTAAATCATTATCATCTGTAGCATCAACCAATTCCAACCAATATTTGTTTTCTTTCGATAAGGATTTTAAAGGCAAGTATGCTCCAGCACATAAACCAAAATACTGACCATTATTATACAAAAAATTTTTTATATTATTATATCCTTTATCGCCTAACCCCCAATAATAAGATTCTCCTGCATCGGGACCTCCGGGAACTAAGAAAATATCAAATTCATGTAATAGGCCTTTTCTAATATCACTATCAGATAAATGTTTATATTTAAATCCAGCTAAATTTAAAAGTTCGACTAGGGGAGCAATGCAGAAATCTGCAGTTCCTCTACCATTATATAAGGCAATTTTAATTGGATTTAATTTTTTCCCTAAATTAGAATCTTTTGCAATATCAAAAACAATATTCATTTCCTTTATTTTATTTATAATATTAGAATCATGATCAACAAAAAAACCTCCTGAATTAAAAAAATGTCCTTCCGGAAATCTGTCAGTATATAATTTCATTGGTTTCAATAACCATCGAACTTCTATAGAGTCTAATAAACTATTTATAAATTTAATAGCACCCATCGGATTACTTTGGATACTTTCAACTCCTAATCTATCCATGGGTATATATATTTTATTCTTATTCACCAAAATTAACTCTCCTTAATATATGCAACAAAATTACAATTATAATATCTTTTATTGCTCTTCGATACTCTTGGACATTATATATACATTTCTACATAATTCTAAAAAATCCTTCTTTTATTTAAAAGAAATAAATATTTTATTTTATTTCTTATACTACCGAGGGTTCGATGATTAGTTCACCCCGTTTAAATCTACCTATATCTAATTTATCAATGGGAATAGAAGTTTTTCCATCTAAAATTAATTCAGCAATTAATTTTCCAGTTGTAGGTGCAAGCATAAATCCGTGCCCGCTAAATCCCAGTGACATATAAAACCCTTTAAGCTTTGGGTGTTCACCTAAAATTGGTTGGGAATCAGGACTCATATTATATAATCCAGCCCATTGCCTTACCATATGTACTTCATTTAATATAGGTACTAATTTAACCATTTTTTTAGCCATGGTACGGGAAAATTGCCAGGTAGAATTAATATTATCCCCTTTTATTTCGTGTTCAGGGTCTCCAAAACCACCTAAGATACCACCATCAGGTAATTGTTGAAAATAATAATTTTCGGAAAATGACATTAACATAGGTTTCCATAAAGGTTCAATAGGTTCGGTAACTAATATTTGGTGTCTTTGAGAATAAACCGGAATATCCACTCCTGCCATTTTTCCTACTGGACCAGAATATCCTCCAGCGGCATCGACTACTATAGAAGTTAATATTTCCCCTTTATTGGTAATTACAGATAATATACGTCCATCTTCAGTTTTAATTTCTGTTACCTCAGTAAAAGGATAATACTTAGCTCCTAATCTTTGAGCAGCTTCAGCATAGGCAAAAGTAGTATAAAGGGGATTAACATTTCCGTCTGTTGAGCAAAAAGTCCCTCCTATTATCCCCTCTAAATTTAAACAAGAAACAATCTCTTTAGCTTCTTCAGGTGTAACCATTTTAGCATCAATATCCAAACTTTGTTCTAATAAAACATTTTTCTTAAATTGATTGATTTCTTTTTCGGTATAGGCAAGTATTAGATAACCAGCCCGGTTTAATTCAATATCATAATCTAATTCCTCGCTTAATGTTTCAAAGGTTTTCATACTTTCGCGAGCAAGCATACAATTCATTTTGGTACCAAATTGCTGTCTAATTCCTGCCCCACATCTCCCCGAAGATCCACTAGCACAGGTATTTTTTTCTAAGATTACTATATTTTTAGCTCCTTTTTTAGCTAAATTATAGGCGATACTACACCCCTGAACTCCTCCTCCGATTATAACTATATCTGCTCTTTTAATCATCGTCATCACCTGCCAGAGTCCCTAATTTTACCGGTTTGGTGGGAGGTCTGAAGGTAGACATAGCTACTTCTTCTATATCCTTATGACAAAATTTGGCTATTTCCCTTAATATAATCCTGCGGCAAGTTTTACCCTGACACCTTCCCATTCCCGCCCGGGTAATTCTTTTAATCTCATCAAGAGTGGTATAACCTTTTTCTAGGGCTTGTCTAATTTCTCCCCAGGTAACGTCTTCACAACGGCAAATTATGGTTTCATCTTTCATTATTTTTTGTCCTCCATTTTTATGCTTCTTACTTTCATAGTCATACTTTTGGGAACTTCCAGGGAAACTATGTTTGTCTTATTTTTAATCTTTAAGACCCTTACTACTTTCGCTTTACCGAGTATGCTGCCCGCTCTGTCCAAAGCATATACGTCTTCTCCTTTTTTCGGTAGAGGCAGCATTTCATAGGGTAACTTAATTAAGGATTTTTCATCTGAATAATTCTCATCTATTACGAATATGGCCAGACCGGGGCAGGAACTGATACAAATTCCGCAGCCGGTACACTTATCGAAATCGACTATGGGCAAGTCGTTTATATCTTTAAAGGGTTTTATCGCTCCAAACTTGCAGGATGCGGCACAAGGATCACAGGGTATTTTCTGAAAACATTCTATAATAACTACCGGACCTCTATCCAATCTTTTTTTATCCGGAATTACTTTTCCTAAATCATCATCAGTCGGTATGCCGGTTCTTTCTAACATGGCTAATTCCTCCCCTCCTTTATCAAGGCCTTTTCTATACCTATCTTTATCTTTTCGCTTAAGGGGTTGTCCCGTAATTCTTTTAATTCTGCTTTTAATTTTTCATCTTGTTTTTTATAATTATCACATTTATATCCTAAGCTCACCGCTGCATTTAAACCGGCAATTTGTCCTTCCAACATGGCACTACTGGCCTCTTCGATACCGGCTACATCTCCGGCGATATAGATTTTATCTTTAGTTGTTTTCATATTATCATCCCTTAAGGCCACATAACCGCAAAGCTCAGAAATATATTTCATCTGACAGCCGGCCTGCCAGAGCAAATCAGAGAGAGGAGAGAGGCCTACAGCCAGGCAGATGGTATCCACTTTAAATTCTTTTTCTGTCTCCGGAATAAATTCAAAATTTTGATTGATTTCAGAAATTACCACTTTTTCTACACAATCCGTACCGTATACTTCTTTCAGAGTATGAGAAGTGTAGATAGGTACACCCAAACGTCTAATCTTGGAAGCATGCACTAAATAACCGCCTATTATGGGAAGGGCTTCCACTATTGCCTCTACCTTAATCCCGGCTTGCAGGAGTTGATAACTTACAATCAGACCGATATTACCCGCCCCTATCATTAAGATATTATTACCCGGAACTACACCGTAAAGATTCATCAAAGTCTGCACCGCACCGGCACCATAGACTCCGGGTAAGTCGTTATTTACAAAAGGCAGCATATTCTCCGATGCCCCGGTAGCTAAAATAATTCTGTTGGCCTTTAATTTTTTTAATATATCACCATTAACCCCCTGAACAATGGTAATGACATCATCTTCGTAATAGCCGGTGACTGTAGCATTGGCGATTACATCAACATTGTCATATCTTTTGATATCCTGTATCATCTTTTTGGCAATT
>ASPA01000042.1 GCA_000405605.1 Atribacteria bacterium SCGC AAA255-G05 | reverse complement strand
CAAATTACACATTATTGTTTTCTCCCCGAGATACGAGAAATTTTAGACAACTACATTAAATTATGATAAAATCTTTAATAAATATATTATTATAAGACGGTAATAAGATAAGGAACTAAATAATGGAGGAACATCGGTGGAGAAAGATATAGAATTTGTTAAAGAAATTGCTTCAAAGGAAAAAGACTTTTCACAGTGGTATGTGGATGTAGTAAGAAAAGCTGAACTGGCCGACTATACCACCATAAAAGGCTGTATGGTAATCAGACCCTATGGATACGGCCTATGGGAGAATATGCAAGCTGGTTTGGACAGAAGAATCAAAGAAACCGGACATAAGAATGCTTATTTCCCCTTGTTTATTCCGGAGAGTTTATTAAAGAAAGAAGCAGAACATGTAGAGGGTTTTGCCCCCGAGGTTGCCTGGGTTACTCATGGAGGTAACCAAAAGTTGGAAGAGAGGATGGCTATCCGTCCTACCTCAGAAGCCATTATCTGCAGCCTTTATTCCAAATGGGTTAAATCCTGGAGAGACTTACCTATTTTAATAAACCAATGGGTGAATATTGTACGTTGGGAGAAAGTGACCCGTCTGTTTTTAAGGACTACCGAATTTCTCTGGCAGGAAGGCCATACAGCACACAAGTCCGAGCAAGAGGCAGAAGAAGAAACCTTAAAAATATTAAATCAGGTTTATCGTGATTATATTGAAAAAGATCTGGCCATCCCGGTAATTGTGGGGCGAAAGACTGAAAAAGAAAAATTTGCCGGGGCATTACATACTTATACTTTAGAAGCTCTTATGGCTGATGGTAAAGTCTTGCAAGCCGGTACCTCTCATAACCTGGGGCAAAATTTTGCTAAAGCCTTTAATATTAAATTTTTAGATGAAGACCAGCAAGAGAAATACGTCTGGCAGACCTCCTGGGGGACGACTACCAGATTAATTGGAGCATTGGTAATGGTGCATGGTGATGAACGGGGATTAAAACTGCCTCCTAAGGTTGCTCCCGTTCAGGTGATCATAGTGCCCATTATGTTCGATAAAACCAAGGAAATGGTTTTAGAGAAAGCCGAGAGTATCCGCAGTATTTTAAAGAAAGATTTTCGGGTTGAGATTGATATCCGAGACGGATATACTCCCGGTTGGAAATTCAACGAATGGGAGATGAGAGGAGTTCCTTTAAGACTGGAGATCGGACCTAAAGATATGTCGCAAGGCCAGGTGATGTTGGTGAGAAGGGATACCGGAGAAAAGATAGCTGTAAAAGAAGAAAAATTAATAGAGACAGTTAAAGAATTACTGGACAATATTCAAGAAAATCTTTTTGCCCGAGCCAAGAAATTTTTAGAAGAAAATATTCGGAAGACTTCCGATTATAAAGAATTCAAAAAAATTATCGAAGACCAGAGAGGATTAATCAAAACTTATTGGTGCGGAAGCAAAGATTGTGAAGAAAAGATAAAAGAAGAGACCAAGGCAAGTATAAGATGCATTCCTTTTGAGCAAGAAGAAGCTTCGGGAAAATGTATTTACTGTGGGAAGGAGTCTTCTGCTTTAGTGTATTTTGCCCGAGCTTATTAATAAAAAATTATAAGAATAAAGGAGGGTAAAAAAATGGCTGAAGTAATGATTGGAAAAGTAACTGATTACTTTGCTAAAATTGATGTTGCTGCCCTGGTAATTAACAACGGAGAATTACATTTAGGCGATACCATTCATTTTGTTGGGCACACTACTGATTTTGAACAGAAAATAGTTTCAATGCAGATAGAACACCAGGCTGTAGATTCTGCTAAAACCGGTGACGGTATAGGAATTAGTGTAAAAGATAGAGTTCGACATGGCGATAAAGTATATAAAGTTACCGCTTAGATTAAGTTATTATTATATAAGTATAAGGTCATTCCTTTTTTCCGGGAATGACCTTATACTTATTTCTTTTTACTTTCTTTTGGACCAAAGTTTTCCAGAAAAGGTTTAATCAAGTCGATAGGCAAAGGAAATAGGATAGTAGAATTTTTTTCAACTGCCACTTCGGTTAAAGTCTGCAAGTATCTGAGTTGCAAAGCAATGGGCTGCTGGGCAATTTTATCAGCAGCTTTAACTAATTTTTCTGAGGCCTGGTATTCTCCTTCGGCATGAATTATCTTTGCCCTTCTTTCTCTTTCAGCCTCTGCCTGTTTAGCCATAGCCCTTTTCATGCCCTCGGGTAATTCGACATCTTTAGTCTCTACCGCAGTGACTTTTACTCCCCAGGGGCCGGTATGTTCATCCACTATTTTTTGCAGTGTTTGATTTATCCTCTCTCTCTGGGATAATAATTCGTCTAATTCCATCTGTCCCAAGACACTGCGCAGGGTAGTCTGAGCAATTTGCGAAGTAGCATTAATAAAATCCTGAACTTCTACTACTGAATTTTCCGGATTAACTACTCTAAAGTAAATTACTGCATTTACTTTAACCGGAACCGTATCTTTAGTGATTACTTCCTGAGCCGGGACATCCATAGTAATAATCCGGAGGCTTACCCTTACCATTCTATCTACAATAGGGATTAAAAGAATCAACCCCGGGCCCTTGGCACCGACTAATCTTCCCAATCTAAAGATTACTCCTCTTTCATATTCCCGTAGTATTTTTACAGCCTGAGACAATATTAGGAGAACTATTATTAAAATTCCCAGGTAAATTTGTAGATTAGCAATTATATTCATTTTAATTTACTCCTTTCGGATATATTTTTTGACTATAAGCTGAAGACCTTTTACTTCTAATACTTCTACCTCTTCTTCTACTTTAATTAATTCATCTTCAGTAGAAGCCTGCCACCTCTCTCCATGAATAAAGATGGTGCCTTCCGGAGTAAGGTCAGTTTTGGCAATCCCTATTTTTCCAATAAGACCTTCTCTGCCGGTAACCGGTTTTTTCCATTGAATCTTAATTCCTTTACTTAAAGCAAAGACAAAAAAAGCTGCAGTAGCAAGAGACATAGAGATAATTAATCCCAAAGAAATCCTTAAAAAGGGAGCAGTGGATTTAGATAGCATAAAAGAACCTAAAATAAGGGAAGTCACTCCGCCGGCAGTAAGGAGTCCGAAGGTAGGAGTGTATACTTCTATAACAAAGAGAACAACGCCGAAGATGATAAGCAGAAGGCCTCCGTAATTTATAGGTATGCTTTGGAAAGCGACAAAGGCCAGGATAAGAGATATCCCTCCCACAATTCCCGGGAATAAAGAGCCGGGGTTGCTGAATTCACCAAGGATGCCGTAAATTCCTAAGAATAATAAGATATAAGCTATATTGGGATTGGTCAAGGAATGGAGAAATAAATCTTTAAAAGTCATATTTACCGGGATTATTTCTGCGTCTTTGGTATTAAGTACTTTTTCCCCACTTGCTGTGGTCACTCTTACTCCATCAATAATTTCTATTAATTCTTCTACATCATTGGCGATAAATTCTATTATCCCGATCTCGATGGCTTCCTGCTCGGTAATAGAAGCACTTTCTCTTACTGCTTTTTCCGCCCACTGGACATTTCTCCCTCTCTTTTCAGCAATGCTTTTAATGTATGCTGCTGCATCGTTTTCCATTTTAGCTTTCATTTCTTCATCAATCTCTCCTTCGCCCATTACAACCGGATGGGCAGCTCCGATATTAGTTCCCGGAGCCATAGCGGCAATATTACTGGCTAAAGTAATAAAAACTCCAGCTGAAGCCGCCCTTCCGCCGGAAGGAGAGACATATACTATAATGGGGATAGTAGAATTTAACATCTTTTTAATAATATCTCTCATTGATGTATCCAATCCCCCGGGAGTATCTAATTGCAGGATTAAACATTCTGCCTCTTCTGCCTCAGCATCTTCGATCCCTCCGACTACATATTGAGAGGTAATAGGGTTTATAATACCATTTAGCTGGAGAAGGTAAATAGATGGCTTAGGAGCAGCGCAATTTTCTGTAAGGCAGTAAGAGAAAACAAATAATAAAATAAGAAAGAAGATAATTATCTTTATTTTCATATTTATCTCTCCTTTCCCCTGTTGGGAGAAAGTTAGAACGAAAAAGAAAAAATTCTTATCTTTAGAATAATTATAACATAATTTTTATAAAATAGCAGGAATTTCAGAATTAGTGTAGAATATATTAACTATATAGTATCAAGTATATAGTATGTAGTATATAGTGAAGAAAGAAGAAAAAAGAAGCCAGTATTCGGAAGCCAGAAGTAGGGGCGTATTGCATACGCCCTAATGATCTATGTAAAAACGTAGGACAGACTCCCCGTTTTAACAGAGCTTGTCCCTGTGAAAACAGGGAACAGGCCTGTCTGTCTTTGAATTAAAGTAGGGGTTCGATTCATCGAACCCGCTAAAAGAAGGTGCCTAAAACCCGGGGCGGATGAATCCGCCCCCTACATCAGATTCGTAGCAATAATATAAAACATAATATACTGTAAACTGCAAACCTGTTTTAACACTATTCACTAATTTAATTGGAGTAAACATATTGGAAAAGAAAGAAAAAGAAGGAATAATATTTGTAATTATCACTATTTTTATAGCCGGGGCTCTGCCTATTATTATTAAATATGGCACAGGATTAATAAATCCTCTGTTCTTCGCTACCTTCAGCAGCCTAATAGCCGGTATCTTTCTTTTTGTATTAGCTGTCCTTAAAGGGAACTGGAAAATATTATTTGATAAAAGATATTTTTTTCACTTTTTACTAATCGGTTTTTTTGGCATCACTCTTTCTAATATCTGTTTTTTCTTTGGGGTCACTCTCACCAGCGGGATTAACTCCTCTATTTTATTAGTAATAGAACCTTTATATGCCATCTTTATCGGCTATATATTATTAAATGAGAAAATTACTTTAAGGCAGATGTTTTTTACTTTTGTAATTATGTTAGGGACTGTGGTAGTAGTATCCAGGGCAAAATTTAGTTTAAATTGGGGAGACTTACTGGTCTTATTAACTCCCCTTTGCTGGCAGATAGCTCATTTTTTCAGCAAGAGATTGATGACTGCCCATAAAGAGATTACGCCGATGATAATAGCTACAGCAAGAACCTTATACGGAGGGATATTTCTATTTATCCTTAGCAGTGTAAAGGGAATGAACCAGTATAATAAATTGGGAGTTAAGGGAGTTTTGTTGATATTATTATTCCAGGGAATTATCGGATTTGCTCTACACTATTCTATCTGGTATGAAGCTATCAAAAGATTAAATTTATCTAAAGCCACCACCCTGGTTTCGGTGTACCCGACTTTTTCCATTGCGTTAGCCTGGTTTATATTAAAAGAAGTTCCAAACTTTTATCAGTTAGCCGGATTTGGCATAATAATACTGGGAATATTTGGATTATCGAGAATTAAAAGTGAACATAGAGAAAAAACTATTCTAAAAAATTAAATTAAAATAGAAATAATTTGGATGGTTTTTAGATAAAAATAAAAAATAAATTTCAAAGAAAGGCGGAAAAATTTATGTTAAGAACAAACAAAGACAGGTTAGTGATGATTTCTGTTCAAGGGAGAGTAAGTTATCCGGTAAAGAAAGGACCCTACAGAATTACTTATGACGGCAAGCCGGTAGTAGTGCCTGGAGTTGGAGGGATAACTTATAATATTAAAGTTGGAGATAAAGCTTTCGGTTGGGAAGCCGACCACGTGGAACCCGGAGTTTCCACAGTAGTAAATGAAGAAAAAAGAGATGAGGGACCTAATTGTGCTTATAATATATTGGCCTGCATGGGAAATCAAGCACGGGTAGTAAGCGGAGAGGCCAAGGGGGCATTAGGAGTAATAACCGGTCATCACGGAGGAATCGAACATGTATTAATCGATTTTGACCAGGAAACCTTGGAGAAACTTTGCATCGGGGATAAGATTTTGGTCAAAGCTTATGGACAAGGTTTAAAATTATTAGACTATCCCGAGATAAAAGTTTTTAATTTAGACCCTTCTTTATTAGAAAAGATGAATATCAAAGAGATGGGCGACGGTACCATTGGTGTGCCGGTTACCTGTGAGATTCCAGCTAAAATGATGGGCTCCGGGCTGGGTTCTGCCAGTGTGGCCAGCGGTGATTACGATATTACCACTGCCGATAAGAAGATGGTAGAAAAATATAAATTGGATCAGATTAGGTTTGGAGATATTGTGGCGATTAGTGATGCCGACAATAGTTATGGAAGAAGCTATAGAGAAGGAGCGGTCTCCGTAGGAATCGTGGTTCATAGTGATTGTGTTATTGCCGGACACGGTCCTGGAGTAGCCACTCTCCTAACTTCAATAACCAGTAAGATTAAATTTAACATAGATACTGATGCTAATATTGCTAATTATTTGAATATCGGCACGAAAAGAAAACAATAATTTGAGTTAGAGCAATCATTAGGGGTTTGATTTATCAAACCCCTAATTAATAAATTCCACCCAAATAAATTACTATTTCAATTCATCCTTTAATAAAAGTTTGAAAATCCCCTCTAAAATATATTGACACTTATAAAGCTTTTGCCACTTCTACCTGGGATGACCAAATTTCTGTGGGGTTATGTTCTACCCAGCCCGGCTTAGGATAGATTTGTTTAAATTCTTTACTGGCAGTACTAACTATAGTTCCACTGTGATTAAAGATTATCGCCCGGGAACCGGTAGTCCCCTGATCCAGAGCCATGATATATTTTACCAACCTTAACACCTCCAGTTATTTCCTCGTTATTTGTTTTATGTAAAATATAATAGCATATTTTTAAATTAAATAATAAATAAAACCTTTTAAAGTTACATGGTGACCAATCAAGCTATCTTCTCACCCTTATACTATCAATTCTTCTATCTTTTATCACCTTAACTCCAAAACTTTGGCTCCCTCAGCAGGTGGAGTTAAATATATATCCGGAATGATACCGGTAATTTTTTTATATTCATTCTTAATCTTCTTCTTAAAAGCATCAAGATAATTTTTTTCTATTAAGTTTACAGTACAACCACCAAATCCGGCACCAGTCATTCTGGCTCCCAAAACTCCCTCTTGTTTTAAGGCCAAATTAACCAGGAGGTCCAATTCAATACAACTTACTTCATAATCATCCTTAAGGCTTTGGTGTGATTCTATCATCAGTTGACCAAAAGCAGAATAATTTCCCATCCTTAAAGCCTGTACCCCAGTTTGAACCCTATAATTTTCTGAAATTACATGCCTGGCTCTACGGGCAGTAACTTCCGGTAATTGCGCCTGATATTTTTTATATTCATCTATGGTAATATCTCTTAAAGCTCGTATCTCGCGGTTTAATTTATGCTTAAAAAATTCGGTAGCCATTTTGCATTCTTCTCTTCTTATATTATACTCAGAATTAACCAACCCTCTTTGAACTTTGGAATTACAAATTACTATTTGATAATTGTGGTCTTTAAAGGGGATTAAATCATAATCATTAGATCTACAATCAATAAAAAGAGCATAATTTTTTTGACCCAAACAGGAAACATATTGGTCCATAATACCACAGGCTACACCTACAAAATTATTTTCTGCTCTCCGACAGAGATGAGCCATTTCTACCGGTTTAATTTCTAATAAATTTAATTTTGCCATAGTTAAGGCAGTAACCACCTCTAAGGCGGCAGAAGAACTCAAACCCACTCTTTGAGGAATATTACTGGTAAAGATAAGATTTGCTCCTTGCAAAGGATATCCTGCTTTTTGTATTTCATCCACCACGCCCATCAAATAATTCACCCAGGTATCTTTTTTAAGGGGAGTTAGAGCATCTAAAGAAAATTTGATTTTAGTCTTATAAACCAGATCAAAAACTTGAACCAGCCGATCGTTTCTTAATTGGCCCAGCATAATTATCTTTTTTCTGATAGCTATTGGGAGGACAAATCCCTCATTATAGTCAGTATGTTCACCAATTAGGTTAACTCTGCCGGGGGCAGAAAAGGCTCCTTTAACCAAACCAGTATCAGTGAATTTTTCATTAAATATCTTCCAGAGTTTATTCAAATCTTGCACTGAAATCTCCTCTTCATCTTCTTACTTTATATCCAATTATGTCTATAATTAATCTTCCAGTCAATTTTATTTTAATGCGGAAACCTTTAATAACAAACTATTCCTTCAGGTGGAGTATCCCTTAGTTCTTGAGCCTTTTCTTCAGGTAAGCAATTATTAATAAAAGTACCAGCCCCTATTTCACTCCCGGCTAAATATTTAAGTTTATCTTTGGTACGATAAGGGGGATAAAATTCAATGTGAAAATGGGAATATTCTTTACCTGTCCCATTAGTTGCTTGCTGATGAATTGCCATAATATATGGAAAGACAAATCCAAAAAGGCTATCAAATTTCATTAATATTGTTTTGAAAATTGCTGCTAAATCAATTTCTTCTTTTTCGGAAAAATCATTAAACGAAGAAAGATGTTTATTAGCATAAATATGGACTTCATAAGTATAAGAAGCAGAAAAAGGGACTAATGCAGTAAAAGAATCATTGCTAATAATAATTCGCCTGCCATCTTCTTTTTCTTCTTTTAAGGTCTTACAGAAGAGACATTCCCCCTCTTTTTTAAAATACTCTTTACTGGAATTTAGCTCCTGTTCGATAACGGGCGGGATAAAAGGATAGGCATATATCTGGCCATGAGGATGATGAAGAGTCACCCCTACTTCTTCTCCTTTGTTTTCAAAAATGAAGACATAATCGATATAATCTTTATCCCCTAATTCCCGATAGCGGTCTCTCCATACCTTTACCAGCTTAATATAACGGCTTAAGGGTTTCTCTGACATAATGCCATCATGATCAGAAGTAAATAGAACCACCTCGCAAATTCCCTGAGCTTTACCATGTTTAAAAAATTTAGAATCTTTCTCGGTTACTTCTGGTGAGTCTTGTTGCAAAGAAGGAAATTTATTTTCAAAAACTACTATATCATAATCTTCGGCCGGTACTTCCGTAGACAAGCCTCCCTTTTTTGTAGGACAGAGGGGGCAATAATCCTTCGGAGGTTTATAGGTCCTGTTCTGTCGATGAGTGGCTATTATTATCCATTGCTTCAGGATGGGATTCCATCTTAGTTCTAACATCCCTGCCCTCCTTTTCTTCTTTTGTTTCATTAATAAATGTATAATAGATTAGATAACGGCCATCCTCTTTTTTAATTCTTTTCTTTTGTATTTGCATAAAAATATCCTTCCTTATGCCAATTCCATATTATTTTTCATAAATTATTTTTAGTTATTATATTTTAAAAATCCAATAATTAACTTTTTTATATCTTTTAATCATTTCTCTTGTTTTGCTTCTCAAGAATAATTAACTTACTATCAAAATCACCTTTTAAATTAACTTTCAATCCTATTTCTTTTAAAGCTTTACCGCTTAATATTATTTTTTTATTATCATCTTGATACTGGTATAAAAAATCACTAATAAGCCCATTTAATTTTATCGGGGGTAATTTTTCTCCAAACTGTTGAGAATGGAGAAATACAAAAAGAACCGCTTTATCTTTATTCTTGTTTACATATTCAACCGCGATTAAATTTCCCTTCCAGCTTGGTAATAAACGATATTGATCTCCGTGCTGAATTATTTCTCTTATTTTTTTATACTGAATTACTTTTTCTTTGGCTAATTTTATCTCATTTTTGGACCAATTATTCAAATTCCCGCCAATACCAAGGCCCCCCATCATGGCTACATTAAATCTGTATTCAAGACTTAGTTTCCTTTGGTTCAACCAATTAGGCGAATCGGTTACCCAAGACATCATAATCTTGGGGGCGTATGCATAGGAAAATCCTTCTTGAATCTTTAGGCGATCAAAAGCATCTGTATTATCACTTACCCAAACTTGATCTGTCCTTTGTAAAATACCCAAATCAATCCTTCCTCCTCCACCGGAGCAAGATTCGAAGATAACTTCCGGATATTTTCTTCGTAATCTATCTAAAATCTGATAAAGGCCCTGAACATGGCAAACCCAAATCTCTTGTTGTTGGAATTTTGAAGCCTCAGACCAGCCTGGTTCACTGAAAGGTCGGTTCATATCCCACTTAATAAATTTTATATTATAAGTGCCTAATAATGTATTAATAAAATCATAAATATATTCTACAACCTCTTTTTTGGCTAAATTTAATACAAATTGATTCCTTGATTCAGAGCGAGGACGATTTGGAAAATGATAAACCCAATCCGGATGTAAGTTATATAATTTGCTATTCTTATTAACCATTTCCGGCTCAACCCATAGACCAAAATCCATTCCTAATTCATTCACATAAGAAATCAAACTTGTTAAATCATGAGGAAATTTCTTTTTATTGACATACCAATCACCTAATCCGGCCGTATCGTCATTTCTTTCTCCAAACCATCCATCATCAAGTACAAACAATTCAACACCTAAACTTGCCGCTTTTTCAGCTAATTTTTTTTGCCCCTCTTCATTCACATTAAATGAAGTAGCTTCCCAAGAATTATAAAGAACAGGTCTTATTTTATGATTTGCATTTCCCGGTAAAATATAATCTAATTGATAATGATGTAATTTGCGACTGGCATCTCCAAATCCATTAGTAGTATGACCAGCAACAAATTTAGGGGTAACAAAACACTCATTGGGTTTTAATTGCCATGAAAAGTCAAAATCATTTATACCCCCACCAATTTGTAATCGACCGTAAGAATCTTTTTCAAAAACAATTTTCCAATTTCCGCTCCAACCTAAAATACCATAATACACCTTTCCAATGTCCTCGTCAGCTTGACCGTTATCTACAGCAAACCAGGGGTTAAACTGGTGACTCGTAATTCCTCGACGACTTTCCAATACCTTTTTTCCGTAACCTAATTCTATCCTCGATAGCTTAGTTTCACCAGCCCAACGACCATATAAATAACTTAACCTATAATTTTGAATATCTGGTAGATGCCATTGAGCAGATAATATTTGTTTAATTTGAACTGATTGGCTGCCTTTATTTTTTATATTAACCCAACGCTCGATTAAATCATATTCCTCGATTAATCGATAATTTAACTCAACTTCTAAATTATATGCTGAATCAATAAGATAAATTATAAGTGTTTTACACTTGTCACTATCAATTAGTTTATAAGTTTTATATTTTAAAATTAAGTCTCGTACTTGGTCTTCATAAATAACTTTTAATCCGGGTTCTTTATAACGGATTCCACCCCAAGGAGAAAATTCTTCTTTGATTATCTGTTCAAAATTATCAAAGGGGGATTCTTTTAGCAGAAGTACTCCAGGATAATCACTAGTATAGGGCAATTTTTCTCCCCAATAAAGATGTTGCAAATTTTTATCTTCATCTACTCCTATTACATAAACTGTGTTTTTAGTTTCTAAAAACCATTTTTTTTCATCATTATTTAATATTTTAATAGACAATTTCCTCGCTCCATCTTCTATGTTATAGATTTTTTACAACTTCTTAACTGGCACAGTTTCTTCTTGCATAGCAATAATGTTAATTATAATCTCAGCAGGTGGCAATTCATTAACATAGGCCTTTAACCCTATTTTCCCAGGTTCACGACCTGCCTGAATAAATACTGCTCCCCTCCCCGCTTCTAAACTAAAAGGATTTTCACCAATTAACTTACCGGCACCTGCTATTTCAAAAAAAACAGGATGATGAGATAAATGTAATATTTGACTATTTTTATCTTGTAATTCAATGACAACTCTTACACAATCTACTCCATCAGCAATTAATTCTGTATAATCGGGTTTTAATACTAATTTATCGGGTCTGCCAAAGGGGAAAATTTCATGTTGGGCCACTTCTTTGCCATTTACTTTTCCTATTGCTTTAAGACTGGTAATATTGGTTGCTCCCCATTCCCACCAACTACAATTTTTAAAAATAAAGGGAGGATGAGGTAAATTTGAATAATTAATCCGATCAGGTTTGGCAGAATTTATATATTTCTCCCCTGCATATAAATCAATTTCATCACAATTACTAAAAACGATAATTTCATCTCCGTAATCTTCATTAAAAGAAGGGATTAAATACCTGGCAATAAATACAACTTTTTCTATTTCTGGATCCATTTGACTCTTGTAAAAATAAGCTGCGAATTTGGGTAGACGGAAAATATCACATACGCCGTGGTAACAGATTCTATCGCCGGAACCAAAATCAGCGTGAGTATTATAATCAAAAGCACACCAACCGGATGCACCTGCTAAATTATGCATCCCATACTGGCAATTTTGAATTTTTGCATGATATACTGCGTGTTTAATTATTCGCTCTACACTATCGTATGACTTGGTTGGATACATATGACCCATATATTCGGTAATCATATAAGGAATATTGTGTGGAAATTTTAATTTCCCTTCTAAATTATATTCAAAGTCGTTGCAGGTAAATACATCTTCCAGAAACTCGCTTTCTTGAAAATTACGAACACCGCAAGTTGGTCTGCTGCTATCCAAAGAATGAGCAATCCGATTGGTGTCTAAGTAAAAGCCATGATCATCCTTAGATTCATTAATACGAACTCCCCAAAGGAAAATACTGGCATGATTACGATCACGAGTAATCATTTCTTCTACATTCTTTTTAGCTAAAATCTTCCATTCTTCGTCACCTATATATTGCCACCCGGGTATCTCCTCTAATACTAAAAGCCCTATTTCGTCACAACGTTCAAGAAAAGAAGGATTAGCTGGATAATGGGAAGAACGGATAAAATTTAACCCTATACCATATTTAAGTATCTCAGCATCCTTTCGTTGACCCCGATCTGGCATAGCCCCGCCAAGGTAGGGAAACATTTGATGGCGATTAAGACCTCTTAATTTAAAAGATTCACCGTTGATATAAAATTTTCCATCATCTTTGAATTCAAATTTTCTAATGCCTATTTTCGTGTTGAAATCATCACAAACTCTATTGTCAATTTTAACCTGTATATATACATTATAAAGATAAGGATGATTTGGATGCCATAATTCCGGTTTCGAAAAAGAAATTTGTTCTTGTTTAATTATATTTTTACCAGTCTTAATAATCAAAGCTGTTTCTTTAGTTATTACTGCCTTATTATCTTGATCTATCAACTGGGTAATCATTAGAGCTTTTTTATCTTCGTTATATAAATTATTTAATTCAAATTGTGGATGAATTATCGCTGATTTTTTAGTTGCCTCTATAATTTCCAAAAAAGAACAGATAATATGTATGTTTTCTACTATCACCAAACGGACATTGCGATAAATTCCTCCGAAAAGCATATAATCAACTACCCCACCTTCAGGCGGGATATCAATTCTGCGGGTAGAGTCTACTCTAACAGTAATTATATTTTTTTCCTCAAAATTTATATAATCGGTAATATCAAAAGAAAAAGAAGTATATCCACCTTTATGCTCGCCAACAAACTCTTCGTTAATATAAACATCAGCGACGCTCATAACACCATCGAATTCTACAATTATTCTTTTTCCTTTATATTCTTTATTTATATAGAAATTGCGGTAATACCAAGAAATAAATTGATAATCTTTTTCCTCGAAATAATGGTGTGATACAATTTTATTAGAATGTGGTAGATTAACTTTTACAAGTTTATTATCACCGGGGTAAATATTTTTTGCATTGTCTATATCTTTATTTAAAAAATACCAATCCGTATTAAAATTCAATATTTTTCTGTATCTCATTGTAGAAATTTCCTTTCTTCTATAAATTATTCCTGATAATTTATTTTTTATTACTTCCCTCTATCATTGTTTTAGTGATGAACCTAACATACCTTGTACAAAATACTTCTGAAATCCGAAGAATACAATTATTATAGGCAAGGTAGCAATAACTATTGCCGTCATAATAACCCCCCACTCTGGAAAATATGCAGATGACATCGAGGATATCATTAAGGTGACCGTCTTCTGTTTGTCGGTCTGCAAAATAATGAGGGGCCACAAATAAGCATTCCAGCTTGCCATAAAAGAATAAATAGCAGCAGCTGCGTAGCTAGATTTCATTGATGGTATAAAAATGGAAAAGAATATACGGAATTCTCCTGCCCCATCCACACGTGCTGCTTGAATGATCTCATACGGGAAAGCTTTAAAGCTCTGCCGCAAGAAAAATATAATGAAAACGGATGCAATCGAAGTCAATACCAATCCACTATGCGTATTGAGCAAATGCATTTTTACAATAAGCCGGAACAAAGGTATCATAAGAGCTATAAACGGAACCATCATGAACAGTATGATGAGGCCATATACTTTTTCACGTGCAGGAGAGGAATATATTTGAAAGCCGTATGCTGCCATCGATGATACAATTAAGATGCCTAACACAGTGAATCCTGTTACTTTCAGGGAATTGAGCAGTATTCTGACCATATTATATGTAGTAAACAAGGTAGTAATATTACTTAACATTTGATTACCAAAAGTCATTTTGCCTTTTATGACGTCTACTGCACTGTTCGTCATACCCGCAACCATCCAATAAAAGGGAAACACTGATACGATAAACGTAAATACAAGAAAAACATATACTAAAATTCTATTTATGCTGTAATTTTTTTTCATTTTTTATCACCCATTAATTTAAATTGAATTATAGACAATAGCGCTACAATTAGAACAATTGCATATGAGACTGTAGCTGCGTATCCAAAGTTTGGCATATACTTGAAGCATAAATTATAAACATATACAGACAAGGTTAATAGTGAATTGCCTGGGCCAATAGTTGCAGAAGTGACACCACCTTGTGAAAGATTCATCGGCTCGTCAAACAATTGTAATGTACCTATTGTCGACATAATTGCTGTAAACAGAATCAAAGGTTTTAGTAAGGGTATTGTGATATAAAAAAATTGTTTTACTTTATTTGCACCATCAATTTTCGCTGCTTCATATATTTCCTCTGGTATATTCTGTAAGGCTGATAGATAGAAAATCATATTATATCCAGTCCATCTCCAGGTTAGGCCAATGATTAACGTTACTTTGGCCCAAAAAGGATCGAGTAGCCAGGGAATAGGCGAGTTGATAATATGCACGTTTAGCAGTACACCATTGATAAATCCATCAAGGGAAAACATCATTTTGAAAAGAATGGTGTATGCAATTAATGATGTTACAGCCGGTAGGAAAAATGCCGTTCTAAAAAGGCCTCTATACTTTATTGTTTTGTCGTTTAAAATAGTTGCAAGTATAAGGGCTAAAAATAACATTATCGGAACTTGAATAAGGAAAAAAGTTAATGTATTTTTTAAGGCCAGTATAAACATAGAGTCTTGAAAAAGCTTTACATAATTGCCAAAACCAACAAATTTCTGTACAATACCTTTTGATGACATAGTGGACAAATAAAGGGAATAAACGATGGGATAAAACAAAAGGACTCCAAGTAATATCAATGCCAAAGATATAAACAGCCATCCATACTTGTCCCTTGGTTTTATGAATGATCTGCTTATGCCTTTCTCCGTCATAAAACTCTCACCTCTCCTTTCAAGGAAAATTTGTTTTGCTCATTGCATTATAAGGCTTCGTGTTAAACAATATTTTTTTTAAAAGAGGAATAATACAAGTATTTGGCCAAGTATTATTCCTCTCCTTTTTATTAATCAGCCTTACTGATAAATAAAATGTTAATTCTATCTATTGATCTGATCTTTCAACTGTTCTTCTGCCTTTTCTAATGCATCCTCAATCGAAATTTTCCCCGAATATACATCCGGCATTACTGTAAATATCGCTGCATCTGCTTCATATGTATATATTCCATAGTTTATTGTAGGTATTGCCTTTATCCATCCTGAGAAGTCTGTGTAAACCTTTTGTCCACTGAAAAATTCATCTTCCTTAGAGTAAGCAGCACCACTCTGGGCTGGCAAATATGTACCAACAGCTCCCCTGTCCATCAAGATTTTCTGGTAGAAATCGATGTCGCCGGCATAAATCTGGTTAAGAAAGTCTATTGCAAGATCCCTGTTCTTTGAATTTTCAAGTACATACCAGCTTGAGCCGCCAAGATTAGAAGCATTGACTGCACCGGCTATATTTAAGCGAGGTGTGGTAGCAACTTTCCATTTACCTGACGAGGCTTTATCCGCCTTCACAGAGCCTATAATCCATACACCGGTTACAACTGATGCAGTATCACCATTATTGAATGCTGCAACCCATTCACTCCAACCGCTTGTTTTCTTAATGATACCTGAATCAACAATTGCTTTGTATGTTTTAAACGCTTCTTTTAATGCATCATTATTTGATAAATTAACATTCCCCTTGTCGTCAAAATACCACTTCCCGGCCGACTGCATCATTATTCTCATCAGACCGCCATCGTCCAGACCAAATCCAATCATAGCTTTGCCGGTCTTCTCTTTAACCTTTTTGCCAATTTCTATAAATTTATCCCAGGTGATATTGTTCAAGTCTTCTGACTTGTAACCTGCCTTTTCAAGATAATCTGTTCTATAGAATAAACCGCTCACACCTGAATCAAAGGGAACACCGTAAACTTTTCCATCCAAGGTCATAAGACCAACCTTGTAATTTGCAAAGTCACTGAATTTAATCTTGTCTGTCAGATCTGCAAAAGCTCCCGGATATGATTGAAGGTATTTTTGTGCATTATAGTCCTCAATAAGAACAATATCAGGCAATCCAGCCGTTACACCAGAAGCCAGGTTTATATGCAATTTCTGTTCCACGTCTGCCTTGGCAAGCTCAGTAATTTCAAATGTCACTTTAGGATTGTCTTTAGCGTACCTTTCCGCTGCTTCTTGCATAATTGGAATATTAAAATTAGGATCCCACGACCAAATTGTTATTTCGCCCGACTTTTCTGTAGATTCTGCATATGTAATACTACTTACAACTAAAAACAAACAAACTACAACCAAAATTATAAATTTTCTCTTTAACATAATAATAGATTCCTCCTTCTTAATTTAAATTTAACTTTCAAATTTACAGTACCTAATTTGAATATATACTAATACTATATTTTCACCCCCTCTTAATTGCTTAAATTTATTCTCAACATTGCAGTTTAAGTTTTTCTTACTATAATATCTACATCTAACATTATTTTTTTGGGTTTTTCCCGATTACCATTTATATGAGAAAGTAACAGCATAACACTTTCTATGCCTAATTCTTGTTTCTTTAATTTAATAGTAGTTAATGATGGACTGATAAGTGAACTGAAGGGGATATCGTCATAACCGACCAATCCGATATCTTCCGGTATTCTTAAACCTTTTTCTTTTACGGCTTGCATAGCCCCGAAGGCCATCATATCGTTGTAAGCAAAGATAGCGGTAAAATCTAAATTTTTTTCCAGCATCTGCTTGGTCCTTTCATACCCATCTTCTATGTTTATATCTCCTACACTTATAAGCGACTCATCCAAAGGTATTCTATATTTATTTAATGCCTTTTTATATCCTTCTAATCTACCTTTAGCAGGAGACTTATGCAGGAAACCATTTATTAAAGCTATTCTTTTATGTCCTTGCTTGATTAGATATTCTGTTGACAAAAATCCTCCCTTAACCTCGTTATTGTATACGGCATCTACCTCAATATTTTCAAAATCTCTACCTACGATGACAAAAGGGATATTCGCTTCAATGAGTTTTTTTATATCATCATCTCTATCTTGAACCGGGGTGATAAGTAATCCATCTACTCGTTTTGCCAATAGTAAATTTATCGCTTCTTCTTCTTTCTGGTAATCTCGTTGGGTATTGGCAAGAATTATATGATAGTTTTTCTCTCGGGCTGCCTCTTCTATTCCATTTAAAACCTCAGCATAAAACGGATTACTATTATCCGCTATTACTACTCCTATAGTTCCTGTTTTCTTAGTTCTTAAGGCCACAGCTGCTGCATTACGGATATATCCTAATTCTTTGGCAATCTGGAGTACCCGCTTTTTGGTCTCTTCGTTTATGTCCGGCTTATTATTTATCGCTCTTGATGCAGTATTTACAGAGACCTCCGCTCTTTCTGCTACCATCTTTAAAGTTATATACTTCATATTGTCTCCTATTTCCGTTAACGTTACCGATAACGTTATCATTAAAATAGCACAAAGCTTTATAAGTGTCAATATATTTTAGAGGGGATTTTCAAACTTTTATTAAAGGATGAATTGAAATAGTAATTTATTT
>ASPA01000041.1 GCA_000405605.1 Atribacteria bacterium SCGC AAA255-G05 | reverse complement strand
TATTTTAGATCTGAAAGTCATCATGTCTGGTGCTACATTTTCTTTAAACCAATCTCCCAGCATAGGAATATAACCACTGTAAGAGGAAAGCCAATTTATAGAAGGAAAATGCCTGGCATGAGCCAGCTCCCGGTCTAGTGCTAGAAAAGCCCCCACGATCCTCTTGGTAGACTGGGTAACTGGTTCTGAAAAGTCCCCCCCTGCCGGAGAAACTGCTCCTATCACAGTAATAGATCCTTCTGTCCCGTTAAGATTTTTGAAATATCCCGCTCTTTCGTAAAATTCTGCTAATCTTGACGCAAGATAAGCAGGATAGCCTTCTTCAGCAGGCATTTCCTCAAGTCTACCGGCAATTTCCCTTAAGGCTTCGGCCCACCTGGAAGTAGAGTCAGCCATAACCGCCACGTTGTATCCCATATCTCTGAAATATTCGGCTATAGTAATTCCGGTATATATGGAAGCTTCCCGAGCTGCTACCGGCATATTAGAAGTATTAGCTATCAATACTGTCCGGTCCATCAAGGGATTGTCTGTATTCGGATCTTTAAGTTTAGGAAAATCTTCCAGCACTTCGGTCATCTCATTTCCGCGTTCACCACAACCAATATACACGATAATATCAGCATCGCTCCACTTGGCTAACTGATGTTGGGTAATGGTCTTTCCAGTACCAAATCCTCCAGGAATACCAGCAGTACCACCTTTAGCCAGAGGGAAGAAAGTGTCAATAACTCTCTGCCCGGTTACCAATAATTTTTCTATAGGCATCCTCTGAGCTACGGGTCTTGGTTTCCTTATAGGCCATTCCTGGTACATTTTAAGCTCATACTTTTTACCGTCTTCATTTAAGACAACTAATGTATCGGAAATAGTGTAGGAACCACCCTTCACCGCACTAACTACTTCGCCCTTTATCCCCGGAGGAACCATAACTTTGTGTACTATCATAGATGTTTCTTGAACTCTCGCAAAAACTTCGCCAGATTTTAAATTATCGCCCAATTTTACCAGAATCTCTACATCCCAGGATTTTTTCTCGTCTATAGATATAAGGCCCATACCCTCGGGAATAAATTTAAACCCCTTCTCATATATCTTGGAAAGAGGTCTCTCAATACCATCAAAAATATTGCCAATAATCCCCGGTCCAAGTTTTAAGGAAAGAGGTTTTTCGGTACCCTGTACTTCTTCTCCTATCCTGAGACCTGAGGTCTCTTCGTATACCTGAATGGTACCCAAGCCTTTTTCTAAAGAAATAATCTCTCCTATGAGTTTTTTTTCGCCCACCAACACCATTTCTCGAACCATAAAATCTTCCATATGATTAGCTTTTACTACGGGACCATTAACGTATATTATATTTGCTTGTCTCGTCATTTTATTACCTCGTTCAACCATGAAGACAGATATTCTCCAATCAGCTTCTTGCTATCTTCCATAATATTATTTACAGTAAAATCTATCTCCAATCGACCATCACCGCTTTTAACAAAAACTCCCCCAATCAGGCTGTTGTCAGCTTCAATTTTATAGGTATCCTCATCCCGGAAGGACTTTATGGTACTTAAAATAACTTTTTGGTTGTTTTTAATGTCATCACTACTGAAACTAAAGTTCACGAATTGGTTGACAGAAAACCTGGATAATACTTGTTTTATAGCTTCCTTTAAAAATTCTATATACTCTACCGTACTAGTAAAGGTTCTGGTTTTCTTCTTAACTTCCTCTATAATTCTTTCAATAAATTCTTGCTTCTTTTTTAATACTTCCAGGTGCATAGTAGACCGGGACCTTAAAATCATCTGCTGCTTTTTAGTTATAGCATCTTTTGTGGCACTCGCGATTGCTTCCTTTTTTCTTTTTTCATTATCCTTTATAATAGTAGATCGCTGGCTATCATAATATTTCACTAACTTTTTATTCTTTTGCTGAAAGTCAAGTTCTATTCTCTCTACAATTACCTTGGTGAAAAGGGAAATTTTATCTTCTATACTATTGGGCATAATATTCTATTCACCTCAAATTTTAAGTCCGACGGATTCTTTTATATATTTAGTTAAAAAATCAGGAGGTCGTCTTGTACCGTGTCTATCGGGAATCTCAACTATTATAGGAAGACCATGGGAAAGCTTCATTTCATTTAGTTCCAACTGTACTCTTTCCGCTAATAGTTCTGTTATAATTAGAATTCCTATATCCCGTTTTTTCTTTACCTTTACCAATTCTTTTAATATTTCTTCCCTTTCATGGACTACGATTCCTTCTACACCAGATAACCTCATGCCAGATAGGGTATGAGTATTGTCACTTAACAAAAATATCTTCATACAAATCCTTTTATATTTTACTCAATATTATTATTGAAATAATCAAACCGTATATAGCAATACCTTCAGCCAGACCTACATATATAAGGGTTTTACCCAAAATATTTGGATCTTCAGAAACAGCTCCTAAAGCAGAAGAGCCTACGGCGCCCACAGCATAACCAGCGCCAATGGTAGCAAGTCCCGTGGAAATTGCTGCCGCTATAAATCCCATGCCCGCCGATGATGAATCTGTTGGAGAAGCAGCATAGGTAATGCCCTGTTGCATTAAGAAAAACAGGAACGCTGTCACCATTACTCCATAAATCGATACGCTGGCTTTCACTAATTTTTTAATCCTTTTTGCATTAACTTCATTTTTCTTTAAATAAATATAGAAACCTGTTGCCACGGTCAATCCTGACACAGCCATGGCAATGAACACTACCGCATAATACATTCTTAAGACCCCCATTTCAAATTTATAATATTATAAAGATATATATTTCCGATATTACAAAAAATACTTTTCTTATGAAATAAGCTTATTCTCTTACCTGTAGATGATATAATTTCCATTTTTGCCGGGACATATTCTATGCCATCTCCCCGAAAGTATTTCGTAAAAAGCTCGTAATATTCCAGCCTTAAAGCCTGAATAAACACTATAAGACCTTCTAAAGCAATAATTATTATATTCCCCAACACCAATATCGCCAGAGAACCCCATGAGGTAGTCATCATCCTTGCCATAGTGGCAAAGGCTATATAGAGTCCCACATGGTTCAAAGCAAAAGCTCCTACTCTTATGAAAGATAAAGTGTTAGAAATTATAGAAAGCAGAGTTTCTATTACCCCAAACCCCTCTTCTATATAGTAATTAGCCGGAGATTTTTGGTAAAGCTTATCTGCATGAATTAGCTTGTTAGCTAAGGGTTGTTTAAATACCATCAAAAGAAGAAGGCCAATCATAATATAAATAAATGCTGGGGATATACTGGAATGAGTAACGACGACATGGAAAATCGTATACAGTAATATTAGATAAAAGATAAGCCCTGCTGCTCCGTTTCTACTAAAAAGCCCTCGTTCTACGTTTTTTTCGATTCCGGAATTTATTATATTATATATATAAGCACCTAAGATAAGTGCTATACCAAAAACCACTCCAGTTATCAAGATATAATTGATATTTGCCATAGGCCTGATGATGAGTGGTGGTATGATTTTCTCAGAGCCAAAAACACTACCATAAATAAAACCGAAAACGGTGGAACTTAAACCTATTCTGCTTAACACTCCGCCCAAGCTTCCCTTTTTCAAGACAAGTTCTAAAATAAGACCAGTAAAAAGCAGTATAAACCCTTGACCAACATCGCCAAACATCGCTCCGAAGAGAAGCATATAAGTTAGACCAAAAAAGATCGTAGGATCTTTTTCGTAGTAAGCCGGGGTGCCATACATCTTTACCAGTATTTCAAAGGGTTTGAAAAGTTTCATGTTACTAAGTTTTGTGGGCGGGTGTAGGTTAGAACCACCTTTATCTACATCATCCACCAGAACTATAACATCACCCCCGAACTGGGCTTCCAATTCGCTTTTCAGCCTGGTCACATTACTGACAGGAACAAAGCCAAACATAAAAAATAGTTTATCCCCATTAGCCATATCTGACTTGAGTTCTTCGATTTTCTTCTCTATTTCCAGCCTGGAATAACCTTTTTTTAATTCTATAATGTATTTTACCTTATAATCTTCCAGGGATTTCTTAAGGGATTCTATGACCTTTTCTTCCTTGTCTATAGCACTATCAAGTTCCTCTATAACCTTGGCAGCAGTACCCCTAAATTCTACAGGTAAAGGTAAAAGGGTATAATTAAGAGATCTAAAAATCTTTTCTAATATTTCTTCCAGGATTACCGGGGTTATAGAAACCACTATGACATATTTGCTTTCCACTGCTAATTTTAAAACTACTGCGGGTATATTCTCGTAATTTTTTTTGAGCTTGTCATAATTTTCTCTGGAAATTTTTATAAGTCTAAAAGCAAGATGTTTGATACAAGTAAGCTGTTCTATATCAAAATCAAATCTTGACAGATATTTGAGGTTATTAATGTACTCTCTTTTTTTATTAATAGAATTCATCTTTTCTTCTATCTCGTCAGCAGTTAAACGAACCCTATCGTAAATTTCCGAAAGCTGCTTCATAAAGTCATCATAGTTATAATCCTGATCCAGATATTCCTCTCTTATCTGAGGCCTTATATCAAAAAGGCTTAATAAAGATTTTACCACCTCTTCATCTTTGGTAAAATCTTTCTTTGAAGAACAGGGTTTTAAGAAAGGTAGCTCTTCTAAAACTACTATATTTTTCTCATTGGGGGGCAGAAAAAAATCACTGGAATTTACCCTAACCAGAGCGTTTATCGTATGCAGACTTCCGTCTAAAACCACCAAACGTAAAACTCTGCTTAAAAGATTTTTTTTACCTATAACTCCAACAATTTTCATTTTTTCTACACTCATAAAAATATCTCCTTGAACTTATGCAATTTTCACCAGAAATTTCCTCGCCTCTTCTGATGGTGTGTCATATCTTATAGCCTCTAGTATGGAAATGATATCCCTTATTTCAAATTCAAATGACCATACGAAATCTATAGTTTGAATTATACTCAGGGAAAACTGCCGGTCCAAAGCCTTAAGCTTATAATATATAAACCGATTTATGCGCCTTTCCATATATATGTCCCTGTACATCTCTTCTTTTTTAAATAAAAATCCATAAATTGTATTTGCTATCATCTTGTAGAGCTCCTCAAGATTTTTTGCATAACACATGGCTTTGCGCTCCCTAAAAGTTAGTTTATCTCCAAAATTTATAGTATAATTTAAGAGCTCTTCAGGTGACAGGCTGTAAAATTTTTTACCTCGGTATACCCACTGAATATTATAAAGATCAGCTAATAAACCTTCCCATTTCTTCAATATTTTCCTATCTTCTCGGGATATCTTTAACTTTCGGCTTTGAATAATGCTAAAATACCCCATATCCAGAGCCATCTCAAACCTGAAGAGGTTTTCTCTCCTGCCGTCTACCAAGGGGATCAAGAACTCAAAAAACTCCGAGCCCTCCAAAGAATATATCAAGTCCCTAATAGTCCTTGATTTGAAAAGACTCTTAGGGCTAATTCGGCTGTATTTACCTAAAAAAGAGAGGGGCTTTTCAATAGTTTCCAGCTCTTTTCCATTAAAAATACTTCTAGATAAAATCTTTAAATCCTCTATCTCATATTTTATATAAAGCGAACGGATAAATTCTTTGTAATCATCTCGAAAATAGTAAACGAGTTTATCCATATTTTTTATCATGTTGTTCTTCAAAATATCTTCCAAGTCTCGCCTGCTGATATTATCTATATTAATTTCTCTTAACAGCTTGCCGTAAGAAGTGTTATCTTTTAAATAACGAGCTACATCAACTACAGACTTTTTCTGAATCATGTTTAAGTAGTCATCGCGTTTTAAAAAATCTTTTTCTAATGCCCTTATCTTGGCATTTACAGCTGCATATGTAATTACTTTATCCATGGGTTTCTTTCTTAATATTAAAAATTCGCTTTAATATTTCATCAGTAATATTTTTTTGGGATTTTTCGAATTTTTGCTCCATATTCTCCAGAACTTTCTTCGTATTCAACTTCAGCTTTTCAACTTCCCGTTGGGCTTCTTGTATTATATTTTGTGTAATTTTCTTGGTTTCATCTTCTGTTTGGTACGCATAATCCTTAAGCATTTTTTGTTCTTCTTCTTTATATTGGCTCTCCATGTCTGCCAACTGCTTTTTCCTTCTTGTATTTATCTCGGCTGCCTTAGTATCAAGTTCTATGAGTCTTTCTATTATAGGTTGTTTTTCCAAAATACACTTCCTTCAAGGTTTTAAAATTCCCAAAAAGAGTTTAAAACCTTCTTACAAAGAATAAGCTTATTTAAAAATTAGTTGCTCTTTTACTAATGACTAAACCTTAATTTACTCCTGTTATGTTACAAAGTCAAATCAAAATTCAAAACAATAAATTACAAATTTATCTGATATTCTTTTATCTTGTTCTGCAGGCTTCTACGGCTTATTCCTAAAAACTCTGCTGTTTTAGTGCGATTACCCTTATTTTGAATTAGATACTTTATAATTAATTCTTTTTCTGTTTCTTTCAAAGTCCCTTTTTTTTCAATATACTCTTCTTTGCTTATAAAATTGAAATATTTTTCATCGATTATTTCGTCTTTTGCCATAATCATACTTCGCTCAATAATATTTTCCAACTCTCTTATATTACCCGGATAATTATAATCCAACAGTAATTCCATAGCTTTTGCAGAAACTTTTTTAACTTTCTTATTTAATATTTTATTATATTTACCGATAAGATGCTCCACAATTAAAGGTATGTCCTCTTTTCTTTCCTTTAAAGGAGGAACATCTACACTAAAAACATTTAGCCGATAAAATAAATCTTCTCTAAATCTTCTTTCTTCTATTTCTTTTTTTAAATCTTTGTTGGTAGCAGATAATATTCGTACATCAACTTTGATTGTCCTTGAACTTCCTACTCTTTCAAATTCCCTTTCCTGTAAAACCCTAAGTAATTTTGTTTGGATAGTAAGGTCCATCTCTCCTATTTCATCTAAAAAAATAGTTCCTCCATTTGCCATTTCGAAACGACCAATCCTCTTGGCAATAGCTCCGGTAAAAGAACCTTTTTCATGTCCAAAGAGTTCGCTCTCCAGGAGATTAGGAGAAAAGGCTACACAATTTACCACTACAAACGGACTATTTTTACGCAGACTGTTTTTATGTATTGCTCGGGCTATCAATTCCTTTCCGGTACCACTTTCGCCGGTAATAAGCACGGTAGCAGGAGTGGGAGATACGTTTTTCACCATTTCTAAAACTTTATTTACGGAATTACTCTTTCCTATAATTTCGTCAAAATTAAATCTCTTCTCTTCTTCCTCTCGATAGTAGATGTTTTCCACTTCTAATTCATATTGCTTAATTGCTCTTTTAATTATTATTTTTAGTTCTTCAATATCGAAAGGTTTTATTAAATAATCCAAAGCCCCTAATTTCATAGCCTCCACAGCTTCGGGAATACTGCCATAAGCAGACATCATAATAACCGGTAGATTTAAATCATTTTTTCTTATCTCTTTTAAGGTTTCTATACCGTTTAGGCCGGGCATTTTAAGATCTAATAATACCAAACTGTAATTTTCTTCCTGTAATCTCTTTAGAGCCTCTAAGCCATTATTAGCTTCTTTAACTATAAATCCCTCCGGAGATAATACCCGGGTTAACATTTTTCTTATATTTTGTTCATCATCGATTACTAATATTTTTCGCAAAATTACTTCCCTCCTTTTTGAGGTAGAAAAATAACAAATTTTGTTCCTTTGCCTTCTTTAGATTCAACTTTAATTTCCCCTTGATGACCCTCTACAAGCTTATATACTATAGAAAGTCCCAATCCGGAACCTTTATCTTTAGTGCTGAAGAAGGGATCAAATATTTGAGAAAAATCTTTTTCAGTAATTCCAATCCCGCTGTCTTCAATAATTAATTTTATAGCCGGCTCTCCCTTTAAAAGAGCACTTTCGGTTTTAATTTTGATTTCCCCTTTTTTTGGGATAGCCTGAATGGCATTAATAATCACATTCATTGTAATCTGTCTTACCTGGTCTTCATCAGCTTGAATTTGAGAAATATCCGGAGAAAGTTCCAGATCAAATTTAATCTGCTTATCTTTTATTTCTAATTTAAACAATTCCACAATCTTTCTTATTAAATCATTTAAAGAAAAAGGGGTTAAGTTTGGTTTTTTCAATTTGGCGAAATCTAAAACCTGAACCACTAATTTATTTAATCTATCTACTTCCTGAATAATAGTATTTAAGTCTTCTTTCCTTTCATCGGTCTTGGAAAATGAATTATAAACAAATTGAGCTAATCCTCTGATTGAGCTTAAAGGATTCCTGATTTCATGGGCAATCCCGGCAGATAATTTACCCAGAGCAGCTAATCTTTTATGGCGTGCTACCTCTTCATTTAGGTCCTTGATTTCGGTTACGTCTCTTATCACCGCTACCAAGCCGGTTATTTCTCCGGATTCATCGGTTAAAAAAGAAGAGTTGAGGTCTAATATTTTTTTCTTTAGTCCTTTTTCTTCTAAAATTATTTCCTGAGAAATATTTTTCTTCTCTAAAAGACACTTTTTAAAGATAGATTCCTCTAAAATATTTAAATTTAAAACTTCCTGACAATCTTTGTTTAATACTTTTTCCTTCTTTTTACCAAATATTTCTTCACTCTTGCGGTTAAAAGTCTTAATTTTGCCTTTATTATCTACCGAGATTACTGCGTTATCCATAGTCTCCAATAATTTTGAAGTATAGATTTTCATTTCATTCAAGGTCTTTTTTACGATATAGGTCTCTTGTAATTTAAAAATTACATAAATCCCAAATAACACAAGGGCCATTATAATACTGTAATTTAAAATTATTCTTCTTCTGGTCTGGCTCAGGCGATTATAGTAACCTTCTAAGTTTACCCCCACCACTAAATAACTATTTCTAATAGGTAATACCTTCCAAATATCTAACTGTCTATCAATATCCAAATTAAAGGGTTTTATCACTTGAAGAACCCTGTTCTCTTTTTTATCTTGAGTATTTATGAAATTTATTTTGCCAGGTGTAGGGATTTTTATGACATTTTGCCATCTTTCTTCTTCGGTACTGATTAAAATTACCCCTTTATCATTACAAATATCGATATAACTTACCCCTTCTTTTTTTAAAAGCACTAAAATATCTTTTAAGGCATTTTCATTTAAGATAAACCGGGGGCCAAGAGTTTGGATGGAAAAAGCAATATTTAATCCTACCGAGCGGGCTAATTCCCATAAATAATATCTTTCTCTTTGTACTTCTTTGTAGGTCAAAGAACCTAGTAATATGGCAAGAAATAAGATAACAATTAAGGCTAAAACAATGTTTCTTTCTCGAAAAGGGGTAAATAATTTATGATTCTTATCTTTTTTCAATTTTATAGACCGTCTCATTCTTTAAATATTTCTAATATTTTACCATATGTAAGTTAATTTTAAAAAAGCTGAAAAACAGTATCGAGTATATAGTATTGAGTTAAGAAAGAGAAAGAAAAGATAGAAAAAGTAGCTTTCTTCTTCCTATCTAACCACCTCACTAAAGCTTACACTAACGAATATATAAATACAAAGTAGCGGGTAGTTGACAAATATCAACACATCGCGAACTTAAAAATATCAACACCTCGTGAACCTTAATGGTATTTTGTATCAAGACATCGCGAACTATACTTATAAAATGCTCTATACTGACCTTAAAAAAGGAGGTCAGTATGAATATCAAAGAATTAAGAGAAAAAGCTATAAAAAGTTATAAAAACGGTGAATCTCCTCAGGAGATCTATCAGAGCCTTGGTAAAAGTAAAACCTGGTTCTTTAAATGGTTAAAACGTTATAAATTAGATGGGAAAGATTGGGCTAAAAGCCACTCTTGCAGACCCCATCAAAGTCCTAAGAGGATTAATAAAACTATGGAACAAATGGTAATTGAAACCAGAAAGCGTTTAGAAAAAAAGCCTTATGCTCAAATAGGAGCATTTAATATTTACTGGCATTTAAAACAGGAAGGAAAAATCTCTCCTTCCCTTGCCACCTTAAATAGAATTATTAAGCGAAATAACTTGGTGCATAAAAGAACTAAATATTCTCCCAAAGGAGTCAATTATCCTTCTTTGGCGATTACCCGCAGTAATTACTTACATCAATTGGATGTGGTCGGACCTAGATATCTAAAAGAAGATGGACGATTCTACTCAATTAATATCATCGATGCCTATGACCGCCGGGATAGTATTAATCCTGACCGTAGACAAAACAGGATGGCTATCACCAAGGCCTTAATATGTTCCTGGAAGACTATAGGTATCCCCCTTTATGAGCAGATGGATAATCAATTACCTATGCGAGGAAGTAACCAATACCCTCACTCTTTCGGGCTAGTCATCCGTCTATGTCTGTCTTTAGGCATACAACCTCTCTTTATTCCTTTAAGAGAACCTTGGAGGAACGGGATTATCGAGCATTTTCAGAATGTCTTTGATAAGACGTTCTTCCGGACTCAGTATTTTAAAGACTTTGATCATCTTTACAAAAAGGCTAAAGAGTTTGAGCTATTTCATATTCAGAATCATCGTTATAGTACTTTAGAAGGTATGACTCCTAATCAAAAGTTTTCCGGAGACATTAAGCTTTTACCTGCTTCTTTTAGACTTCCTGAAAAGTTAGCNATTGTTCCAGGATATGTACATCTTGTCCGCTTTATAAGGAGTGATCGTGTTTTAGATATCTTTGGAGAACAATATATTATGCCTGGCAATGTAGAGCACGAATATGTCTGGGTTACTATTGATACCGTCCAAGAGAAATTGTTTGTATACCATGATTCTAAATTAGTAGTAGAATATGATTATCCTTTACCAAAAAGCTCTATTGATTTATCAAAGATCGATCTCTAGAGTTCGCGATGTCTTGATATTTCGTTATCTCTAGGGTTCACGATGTCTGTGTATTATAATGACCCTAAGAAGGGTTCACGATGTATTGATATTTAATAACTATTCACTAACGACTAATTCAGTCCTTTCCAATTCCCTTTAAAGGGAGAGAGCGCTCTCAGTTTCTCAATAATTCCCGGCAATATATCTATTACATAATCTATTTCTTCTTCTGTATTATCTTTCCCCAAAGTTAACCTTAAAGAACCGTGAGCTATCTCGGGAGGAAGCCCAATAGCCAATAATACATGTGATGCTTTTAAAGAACCGGAAGTACAGGCTGAACCACTGGAAGCAGCAACTCCTTCCATATCCAAACTTAACAACATCGATTCTCCCTCGATAAATTCAAAACATAAATTAGCATTTCCAGGTAATCTATTGGTTGGGTGACCGTTCAAACGAACATTTTCTATTTTGTTCATAATCCCTTTGATCAATTTATCTCTTAATTTAACTACCCTATCCTCTGTTCCCTTGGCCAACCTCTTCTCTGCCAGCTCTGCAGCTTTGCCTAATCCAACTATCCCTGCTACATTTTCTGTACCGGCTCTTCTATTTTTTTCCTGAGCACCGCCGTCTATTAAATTAATTATCTTCGTTCCCTTCCTTAGGTACAGTACACCTACACCATTAGGACCATAAAATTTATGTCCGGACATCGATAACATATCTACTCCTAAATCATTGACATCTATAGGAATATGGCCGGTAGTCTGTACTGAATCAGTGTGAAAATATACCCCTGCATCTTTGACTACTTTTCCTATTTCTTTAATCGGTTCAATAGTGCCTATCTCATTATTAGCATGCATAATGGTTACCAGTATCGTTTTATCGGTAATCGTTTTTTTTACATCTTCGGAGTCTATCAGGCCATATTTATCAACCGGTAAATAAGTAACCTTAAACCCCTGTTTCTCTAAAAACTGACAGGAATGCAGTACCGCATGATGCTCTATCTTCGAAGTAATAATATGATTCCCTTTTTTTTGGTTAGCCCAGGCTATTCCTTTTATGGCATAATTGTCTGCTTCAGTTCCTCCGGCAGTAAAAATAATTTCTGCAGGATTTGCACCGATTAAATGGGCTACCTTTCCTCTGGCTTCTTCTACTGCTTCTCTTGCTTCCTGTCCAAAAGAGTGAACGCTATTAGGATTCCCATATTTTAAAGTGAAATAGGGCTCCATTGCCTTAACTACTTCTACATCCGTAGAGGTGGTTGCTGCATGATCCATATAAATTCTTTTCATAAAAACACTTCCCCTTTTTATGTCTTTTGTGCCTTCCTAAATAACAACGTGAAAAAATTATATTATATATGAGTTATTTTGTCAACTTTAGTATTTCTTATTTTGTTTATTGCTTCAAAACTATCTCTTGGGCATCTTCTTTTACAATTCGTTCTATAAATTCTTTAATTGTGCCCTCTCTGTCTTTGTATTATTTCCCTTTACTGTGGGTACGATGCACCGTTCCCCATATTATACTTTACTGTTTTTTTAACGAGATGCAATTCACGGGTTATCAGGGCGTATGCAATACGCCCCTACATCTTTTTATTTTAATTTTAGGAAATATAATATGCTAGATACGAGATACGAATTCGGCTTCTTTCTTCTATTTTCTTAACTAGCTAACCAACTAACCGATTAACTAATTATATACGCGATACTTTTATATAAATTTAACAATCCGTCCTAAAATAAATCCTAATAATATTCCAACGAGAAAAACACTAGTTAAAAGTTTGGCGTTAGTTACCTCTTTAACTCCTCTAATTCTGATAAAGGTTAACGTCACCAGGTACGCTATCCCATTTATAGTAATAAAAAAGGGCCAGACTATTACTTTGGCTACAATCGGCCCTATATAGGGAATTGATTGAATAATAAAAATAACTTGAGAAAAAACTTGTCTGGCTATCTCCATAAAAATTCCCAATAAGGCAACAATTGCCGTAGTCAATATTTTATCTACCCCTAAATAAGTCAGCACATAAAAAACCGATATCATTATTAATATGGTTACGGCAATTTCCAAATCTTCTTTAAACTTCGGCTTCTTCAGTTTAGGTTTAAAATCTTTACTCAATTTTTAAAATCCTTTGTAATTTTATATATAAATTTAGATATTGTGAATATCGCTTCCGGTTAGGATTTATCGCTTTCTGTAGATTTCTCAGCAGCTTCTTCTCTCTTTTCTTCTTTTCTCTCTTTAATAGAGCTAATACCTATTATTATTGCAAACATTCCACCAATTAACAAAATAAAAGGCACTAAAGCTGCTAAAGCTTTTAGAAATAATAACCACCATTCAATTAATCCTAATATCCCTAAAATTACGGCTGCTATTCCTCCCAAAATAATCCACATATTAATTTACACCTCCTTAATAAATAAATTTGAAAATTTATTCCTACTTATAGCACCTTAATAAATTATAATATAAAAACCAATGAATTGAAAAATATTTTTAATCTCGCTTTCTCTTTATAATTTTTCTTTTCTAATGTAATTTATGATTATTAAAATAAATCCTCTATTTTTTATTATTTAATTGGAAGTTTTCACTATCCCCTGATAGCGAAAGAATTAAATTCTCCTCTATATTTTTCCCATTCTATGCCTACTTTTTCTACAATTGCACTTCCCGGTCCCTGATAACACCAGCTTATTAGCTTTTTTACTTTTTCTTCCTCCCCTTCCACAATTATTTCTACTTTACTATCCCAACAATTCCTAACCCATCCCCTTACCCCTAAACCTTGGGCAATATCCTGGGTATAATAACGGAAAGCTACTCCCTGGACTCTACCTGAAATTAAAAGATGCGCTCTTACCATTTTTGTATTTTTTTTCTTATTTTTTATCTCTTCTTCTTTCATATATTTCCTATCTTTTCTCTTCTTCACTATATACTATATACTATATACTCGATACTAATTTCCTATCCCCATTTTACTCCAAAACGAAAAAATTAAAAAGAATTAATCCGATTTTAATTTTTCTCTATCTAATTTTTTCTAAATCTTTTCTTTTTCTTTACTCGGTACTTGGTACTTGATACTTGATACTACTATTTTTGTCTTTATAAATAAAGAAGAATAATATATAATAAATTTGTACTAATTAGAAAGCAATATAATAATATAACGAGGTGAAGAAGTAATTTTACACTTAATCTTATTTCTTCTGACTATAGTTTCTTGTTTTTTTGTAGGTGGTATCTGGTATGCCCTATTTTTAATCACTATTCTACTTACTCACGAATTAGGACATTTCTTTGTTAGTAGAAGATACGGAGTAGAAGTCACTCTTCCCTTTTTTATCCCCTTCCCACTATCTCCTTTTGGTACTTTAGGGGCAGTTATCAAAATGAAAGGAACTATGCCCAACCGTCAAGCTTTATTTGACATCGGGATAGCCGGGCCATTTGTAGGTTTGGTCCTCACTATTCCCACTATAATAATCGGGCTTAAATTATCGGAAGTAGCAGTAATTTCAGAAATCGAGGGGCCAATTATTCCTTTGGGAAGTTCTATCTTGTTCTCATTTATAGAAAAAATAATGTTTGGTCATCTTACCGAAGGCCAAGATATAATCCTACATCCTATAGCTTATGCCGGCTGGGTGGGATTGTTCGTAACTGCCTTAAATCTCCTTCCGGTTGGACAGTTAGACGGCGGGCATATAATTTATTCCTTGTTTGGTAAAAATAGCAAAATTGCTTATTATATAACCTTGGGTATTTTAGGCCTTATTTGTATATTTGTTAATCCGGCATGGACTTTATTATTTATCTTACTTCTTATATTTGGATTTAATCACCCTCCACCATTAGATGATTTCACGCCATTAGATAAAAGAAGAAAAATATTGGGAATCTGCGCTTTAATTTTCTGTGTCTTATCTTTTACTCCTGTACCTTTTCAAATATAACATTTAAGTAAATTAACTTATTTAAATACTCATTTAAAACTGATTAAATTAATTTTTTAAAAAATTTTAAAATATTTTCAAAAAAAAGAAGGATTTTCTAAATTTATGTCGTATATATAATAATTAAAGAGTATTATTGTTTTTATTTTTATGAACTATACTTATTTTTATTCAAACAATCTATTCTACTTGTCTACTTGCAAATTTCACTCTATTATAACAAAAAAGCAGGTGATGCTACTGAAAAAATAGTAAAATACTTATCTTAGGATTCTCGCGAAATATTATACATTTATTAATTTATTAAAAATTCATTGAACTTTCCAAAAAAATAAAAAACAAGGAGGTTTTTTAAATGGAAATCAAGGAAAGAGGCAATTGGGGATCGCAATTTGGCTTTATAGCAGCAGCTGCCGGTTCAGCCGTAGGACTGGGAAATATCTGGAAATTCCCTTATATTACCGGAATGTATGGTGGTGCAGCATTTGTATTAGTATACTTACTTTTTGTCGTTTTAGTTTGTGTTCCTATCATGAATTCAGAATTATTAGTAGGTCGTAAATCAGGAAAAAATGCACTTGGAGCATTTAAAGAGTTAGTGCCGAAGAGTTCTTGGTGGATTGTCGGATTAATGGGAATTATAGCCGGGTTTGTTATCCTATCTTACTACTCAGTTATTGCCGGATGGGCAACAGCCTATATCTTTAAATCAGGTGCATATATGGCAGCCGGTGCTAATCCTGCTGACGTTTTTGTTGGTTTTATTACTTCTCCTGTCACCCCTATTATTTGGCACGCAATATTTATGCTTATGTGTATAGGCATCGTTTCAGCTGGTATTGAAAAAGGTATTGAAAAATATTCAAAGATTTTAATGCCTGCTTTAGTAGTAATATTGTTGGTCTTAATTGTCCGTGCAGTAACTCTACCGGGAGCTGGTGCAGGATTATCTTTCTATCTGAAACCGGATTTTGGCAAATTAAGTGCAGAAGGAATTTTAGCTGCTTTAGGACAGGCCTTCTTCTCGCTAAGTTTGGGAATGGGCTGCATGATAACTTATGGTAGTTATCTTAAAAAAGACCAGGATATTCCTGCTAACTCTTACTGGATTGCCGGAACCGATACTGCTATCGCTCTTCTTGCAGGCTTTGCCATTTTCCCGGCAGTATTTGCTTTTGGATTAGAACCAGGTGCAGGACCAGGATTAACCTTTATAACTGTTCCAGCTGTATTTGCATCTATGGGAGCAATTGGCCACCTCTTCGGAATTTTATTCTTCATGTTACTAACTGTTGCTGCAATAACCTCAGCTATTTCCCTACTCGAGGTAGTCTGTGCTTACTTCATCGATGAAAAAAAATGGGACCGTAAGAAAGCAGTTTGGATTATGGGTATAATCATATTCTTATTAGGTGTCCCATCTTCTTTGGGCCAAGGTGTATGGTCTAGTTATAAATTTATCGGTGGAAGAGATTTCTTAGATTCTCTCGATTTTATAGCCTCTAATATACTTCTACCTTTAGGCGGATTTTTACTCTGTATCTTCATCGGCTGGTACTGGGGAACTGATAAGGCAATTGAAGAAGGAAATATTGGTGCAAAAGGTGCTATTACTTTAGGCGGCGGTTATCGTTTCCTTATTAAATATGTTGCTCCTGTTGCTATATTTGTAGTCTTCCTTAAAAGCATAGGAGTATTTTAAACTAGAACAAACATAAGAAATTCGTATTTAATGAAATAAACTAAAATGAAAAAAATGCCCCTCCCCAACAAGGGATGGGCATTTTTTTCTTTAAAATCAAATAAAATATTTTTTAATCTCTATTTAATCTTCTAAATCTTCTTTAACATCAAAGGGGAAATGAAGTTTAAATTCCCAGAGAGCCTGTCTGATTTTATTTTGGGTTTCCGTTAATACTTCCCTGGAAGATTTATCTATAAAGGCAGTTTCTGAATTATCTAAAGAAATTATTTTATTATTACGAATTAAAAGTGTGGAAGTAGTTCCCTCTTCTGAAACATTTATCTCATAGGGGACTAAATTAATGCTAATAAATTTATCCAGGTTTTGAGCAGTTTCTATTATTTTTAGGTAAAGTTCATGACCTATCGGAAATGATAAATTTAAGATAGGAATATTATCAATAGAGATGGTGCCGGTACAAAGAGACTCCTCAAATATATACTTGGTATTTACTTTAAGATAATCAGTGGTAGCCCGCCTATCGATATCTATTCCTCTTTCTTTTAATTTATCTTTCACATAATTAATCCTATTTTCAGTTTCAGGATGAGTTTGAAATATTCCCAAATGTAGTTCAGGTTTAAACATTTCCCGGGTATACAATCTTTCCAAAAAAGTTAAAAAACCTACCGGATTATATCGTGTCTTAATTAGGAGATCTAAGGCAGTTAAATCCGCCTCTTCTTCGTACTCCCGGCTGTATTGATTAAGAAAGGTTACAGTAGTAAGTTTTCCCAAAATAGCAACATCGGGTTCTCCGGTCAGAAGAACCCCTAAAATAGTCAGCAAAGTAAATTTAGTATTATCTCTGGTTTGCTTTAAAGCATGATTGTGGATTACGTGGGCAATTTCGTGAGCCAAAATACCGGCAAGTTCATCATCTGACTGAATATAATCAAAAAGATCATAAGTCACATAGATATATCCACCGGGAATAGAAAAAGCATTAGGTCCATCCTCTTTTAATATCCTGAAGTGAAATTCCATCTCTTTTATCTCAGAAGCTTTAGCTAATTTATTACCAATCTCAGTAATTAATGAATTTTGATTTAAATCTTCAACCACTTCATATTTTTTCTCAATATCTTCAGATAGTTTCTTCCCTAATTTCTGCTCCTTATCTAAATCTCTTTCGGCACAAAACGAATTGAAACTTACCAATAAAAAAACTATTAAGAGAAGAACTGCTACAGAAATTAATTTATTTATTAATTTTTTATTTTTTCTCATTTTTTATATGCTCATTTTTTTACAAAATCTTTTAAATTCGTCAAAGCAAAATCTAAAGCTTCATGAATCCCCTCAGCCCTTTTCCCTCCGGCTTGAGCAATATTGGGTGCTCCGCCTCCCCGGCCTTCGATAAATTTCCCCGCTTCTCTAATTAATCTATTCATATCATAATTCAAAGCCCTGGAGCAGGCAAACAATATCTTAGCCCCTTCTCCCTCTTCTTTATCCTTAATACCAGTTAATACAACTACACTGTCATCCAGATTAATCATCTTCTGCACTAATCCCATTACTTCTTGAAAATTTTTCTCTTCAAACACTTTCTTTATAATCTTTATTCCATCATCTACCAAAGAGGATTCATTGATTAAATTTCTTGCTTCATATTCCTGTAATTTTTCTTTAAATTCTTTTAATTCCTTTCTAATTTCTTTTTGCTCCTGAAGCATCCTATCTATCGCTTCCCCCAGTTCGGAATCCTTGATGGTTAATTTATTGGAAATATTCTTTATCAATTCATTCTTCCAGAAATAATCTCCCCAGGCACGCCAGCCACAGATAAACTCCAGACGAATTTTTTCTCCTCTCTTTTCCCATTTAGTAATTTTAATCAACCCCACTTCCCCGGTTGTCCGACAGTGAGTTCCTCCACAGGCAGAAAGGTCGAAATTTTCCACTTCGATTATTCTTATCTTCCCTTTTCTATCCGGCATCTTCCTTAAATTTAATCTCTTTAACTCCTCTTCTCCCTCCAAAAAATAGCATTTTACAGGTCTATTATTAAAGATAATTTCATTGGTACATTCCTCTGTTTTTTTAACTTCCTCTTCGGTTATCTTTTCTTTTGCAATATCCAAAGTACAAACTTTTTCTCCCAGATGAAAAGATACGGTTTCAGCACCATATATCTCTATTAAAGCCCCGGACAAAATATGCTGCCCCAGATGTTGTTGCATATGATCAAATCTTCTCTCCCAATCTATCTTTCCAATCACTTCGGAATTTATTTCTTCTTTTAGCTCTTCTTTTAAAATATGAATTATCTCATCGCCCTCTTCTACAACTTCAACAACTGGAACATCCTGGATAACTCCAACATCATAGGGTTGGCCTCCGGAGGTAGGATAAAAAACGGTTTCATCCAGAACAACCGCCGGCTGGTTATCTATTTTTATTTTCTTTAAAACTTTAGCTTTGAATTCTTTTAAATAAGAATCTTGATGATATAATCTTTTCGTCAATAAATTTTCACTCCTTTAAAAATTCGTATTTTGTATCTTGTGTCTGGTGAATCGCATCTTGTAGATGCAGTAATAAGTAATATGTAATGAGTAACAAGATTAAATTCTTGAAATTATAAAAACAGATATTTATTACAGGTTACTTACCACATGTTACACATTATATCACTTGTTACCTGGTTGGATGGTTAAAAAAATATAAGAAAAAAACCAGGAACCGGAATAAAAAAGTTTATATTAACCTTTTAAAATATTTATATAGTTCTATTGTTTTTTATTATAATACAAAAAGCTAATCTAAACAAAAAAAGAGTCTTGAATTGTACGCAATACAAACATAAGAC
>ASPA01000040.1 GCA_000405605.1 Atribacteria bacterium SCGC AAA255-G05 | reverse complement strand
TAAAATAGTGAACAACATCAATCGTCTATCCATAATTCATTTAGACCTCGATGCCTTCTTTGCCTCTGTAGAGCAAAGAGATAATCCGGCTTATCAAGGAAAACCTCTTATTGTAGGAGGATCAGGCGGTGCCGACGGAAAAGGCGGTAATTCAAATCGGGGAGTAGTCTGTGCTGCTTCTTATGAAGCCCGTAAATACGGTGTTCACGCCGGTATGCCTATCTGGGAAGCCCGCCAAAAATGCCCCCGGGGAATTTTTATCCCTTCTCAAATGAACAAATACTTAGAGTCATCTAAAAAATTCTTTCAAATTTGCAGTGATTATACTCCCCTGTTAGAGCCGTTGAGCATAGATGAACTTTTCTTAGATGTATCAGGATGTGAATCGCTCTTTGGTTCAAGCGAAACTATAGGAAGAAAAATTAAAGAAAGAGTTTATCAAGAATTAGGGCTCAAAATCTCGGTGGGAATAGCAGAGAATAAATTCTTAGCTAAGATAGCTACCAATCTGGGGAAGCCGGATGGTTTTTGCATTATCCCTTCAAAAGATATTGAAAAAATCCTCTATCCCCTCCCCGTATCTGCCCTCTGGGGCATAGGGAAAAAGACAGAAGAGCTGTTAAAAAAATCTGGTATTTATCTGGTAGAACAATTAGCTCAGATGCCCGATTCTATCTTGGAAAACCTTCTGGGGAAAAACGGGAAAAAGATGAAACTTCTGGCTCAAGGAATAGATGAAAGTCCGGTTACTCCTCCATCAACAGCAAAATCTATCGGCAAAGAAACAACTTTCGGTACTAATATATCCGAAAAAACGGTTCTAGTAAAAGAACTGCTAAAAATTTCCCAACTGGTGGGTTATACGGCAAGAAAAAAAGGTTATAAAGGCAGGACCATTACTTTAAAAGTAAAATTTCAAGATTTTACTACCTTAAATAGGTCTAAGACTTTAGAAAACCCTACCCATCTTGATGATATCATCTTTAAAACAGTCGTGGAACTCCTGAATAAAGTAAGTCATAAAAAAGGCGGAGTTAGACTTTTAGGGATAAAACTCTCCAATCTTACCTCGAGAAATGGAATAAAACAGTTGAAGTTCTTAAAAGACGAAAAGGATAAAAAAGATGATAAATTAGAACAGCTTACCCAATCTTTAGATAAAATCAGAGAAAAATTCGGCACTAAAGCCGTAACCCGAGCCAGTCTTCTAAAAGTAAAAAAGAAAGAATAAGCTTACTCACCATGGCAACACCGTGGTGCTGCGAGTTTATAGAGGGCAAGATTCATCGTGCACGTTTGTAATTCTGGTAAAAACAGGAATTTATTCTATTTGTTCTTTCTCTTCTCCTTCAGAGCTTTTAATATTTTTTCCGGAGTGATGGGAAGATGGTAGATTCTTACTCCTATGGCATCGTAAATGGCGTTGGCAATGGCCGGAGTGGTGGCAATTGTAGCCGGTTCCCCGATTCCCTTGGCCCCAAAAGGTCCTTCTGAATCTTCGTTCTCTACCAACCGGGTAACAAAGCGAGGGGTATCCATGGAAGTGGGAATTAAATATCCGGTTAAATTCGGATTCAGAGTGATTCCCTCTTTGATAACCTGCTCTTCCATCAGGGCCATACCTATTCCCTGGACTGTTCCTCCCTCTATTTGCCCTTCTACATTCTTAGGATTTATAGCTTTCCCTATATCTGCAGCAGTATATACATTTAATATTTCCACAACCCCCGTATCTGTATCTACTTCTACATCAACTATTTGAGTAACAAAGGTATAGGCTACGTATAATTTTTCACCCTGCCCGGTTTTGGGGTCGGGCTTATCAGTATGAGGGAAAAAAGATGCTTCTGCTTTTAAACTATCACCTCTTTCTTTTACCTTATCTGCTAATTCCCAGTAACTTAATCTATAATTTGGATTATCATTTCTAAAAATATAACCGTCTTTTATTTCTAATTCCACATGATTACTCCTAAATTCAATACTGGCATAATGATAAATATTGCTCAATAAACCTTCTGATGCTTCCTTAACTGCATTGCCGGTAAAGAATGTCTGTCTGGTAGCTGAGGTAGAACCTGAACTTTTAGTTAAATGAGTATCTCCTGGAATAATTCGGATTATTTCCGGTTTCACTTTCAAAACTTCAGCTGCAATCTGGGTAATTACCGTTAGCACTCCCTGTCCCACATCCGCAGCAGCAGTTCTAATTAAAATCTTACCACTGTCTTCGATTTCCACTGAAGCAATCGAATGGTCAGGGAATCCTTCTCCATACCCAAAGCCAAACATAATAGTGGCCATTCCTCTACCTTGTTTCTTCATTATCTTCCCTCCTTCCAGCCAGTCATATCTGCCGCCTCTTTAATAGTCTCTTTCACTCCCACACTATGGGTTAATATCTGTCCATTAGGGGTTGAAGAACCATGATTATAAGCATTTTGCAAACGGAATTGAACCGGGTCAATCTCCAATTTATGGGACAAAATATCCATCTGGGATTCATAGGCAAAAGCCATCTGAGTAGCTCCAAAGCCGCGCATCGCTCCGCAATAAGTATTGTTGGTATAAACAGTGTGGGCTACACCTTTTACATTATCTACATTATAAGGACCGGTACAATGGTACATCCCTTTGTGAACTACAGCCAATCCGCTGGAAGCATAAGCACCGGTATCACCGATTACTTCTACCTGACAAGCGGTTAAATAACCTTTTTTAGTAACACCAGTTTTCATTTGAATAATAAAGGGATGTCTTTTTGATTGAGCTATCATTGATTCCTCTCTAGTATAACTAAATTTTACCGGTCTTTTAGTGGCTATCGCCGCTAAAGCCAGGTGAATATGAACAGAGATATCCTCTTTCTTGCCAAAGGCACCACCGATAACCGGTTGGATAATCCTTATCTTTTCTTTAGGTAAGCCCAAAGACTGGGCAACATCTGCCTGAGTATCATGAAGCCACTGGGTGGCTGCCCAAAGTTTGATAATCTCGGTCTCTGGATCAAAAACTCCGATCCCCGCCTCTATTTGAAGAGGAACCTGGTCTAAAAAACTTGTTTTGTATTCATTTTCTACAATCACATCAGCTTGAGTAAAACCTTTTTTTACATCCCCTTTTTCTAAGTAATGGGTTGCCAGGATATTACTATCTTGATGAATAAGGGGTGCATCTTTTTCCATAGCCCGCAAAGGGTCGGAAATTACTTCTAATTTTTCTACTTCTACTTCGATTAATTTAACCGCTTTAGAAGCTATTTCTTTACTTTCGGCAATAACTATAGCCAGGGCATCTCCCATATAACGCATCTTCCGACCAATACCGATAAGAACCGGTTGGTCTTTTATGATTAAACCGAAATTTTTCACTTCAGGAATATCGGCCGCAGTAATTATCTTTACTACTCCCGGTATCTTTTGTGCTTTACTTATATCAATTCGGCGTAGATAGGCATGGGGATAAGTGGCTCTCTTGATTTTAAGATATAGCATATCATCAAAATAAATATCGTCAGAATATTGAGCTTTACCAGTAACTTTATCTTGAGCATCTACTTTGAAAATATTTTTACCTACATATCTTTTAGGCATCTTTTTCACCCCTTCCTCCATCTCTAGTCGATAATCTATTTGCTGCTAACTTAATAGCATCAAATATTTTTTGATAGCCGGTACAGCGGCAAAGGTTGCCGGAGATACCCCGTTTAATCTCTTCTTCAGTAGGATAAGGATTTTCTTCCAACAGTTTTTTGGCAGCTAATATCATTCCCGGGGTACAGAATCCGCATTGAACTGCCCCGGTTTCTACAAAAGCCTTTTGGATGGGATCTAAATGTCCGCCGCTTCCTATGCCCTCGATAGTGGTAATAACTGCTCCATCGGCCTGGAGCGCTAAAATCAAACAGGAAGCTACCAGTTCACCATTCATAATTACAGTACAAGCCCCGCACTCGCCTTTCCCGCATCCTTCTTTGGTTCCGGTTAGGTGCAGGTCATCTCTTATTAAATCCAGCAAACGGGTAAAAGGCGTAGTCTCTATTATTTTTTTTTGGCCATTGATAATAAATCCTATGGTTAATTTAGACATTAATAATCCCTCTCCCTTCCGGCTGAATCTATCTCTTCCAGGGCATTAATCATAATTTCTTTTGCTACATCTTTACGGTATTCTCTGGTTCCCCTGATATCATCGATAGGGGAAATTTTATCTTCAACTATTTGCCCTAATTGATTAAAATCTAATTGATTAAATTTTTTACCTATCATCTTTTCTCTAATCTCTTTAATTTCAATCGGAGTCGGGGCTACTGAACCCAGGCAGGCTCTTATATCTTTAACGGTTTTGTTGTCTTCAGCCATTTTAACTACCAAAGCCAGGGTAATGGTAGCAATAATTAAAGCTTTTCTCTTACCGATTTTTATCCAACATCCGTAAGTCCTTTCAGACGGCAGGGGAAGAATTATCCGGGTTAATAATTGTGGTAGGTCTGGTCATTATGATTCGAGCTATATAGCAAAATAATTGAAAAAAAAGAGGATTTTCAAAAAATTTATAGTATATTAATATGTATATATAATTTAGTAAGTAGAAAATAATAGTGAGGTTAATAAATAAAATAGGAGGTAATAAACATGGCTTTTAAAGTATTATTTATCGCCCATACCCCTGACGCAGAGCCAGGAAAACACCAACGTATGGTCGAAACACCCAAATACAAGCTCCTGGTAAGATTGGTTAAAAATCAAGAACAAGCAGTGGAAGTATGTAAAAAGTTGGTAAGGGAAGAAGGTATTCACTCTATACTACTTTGTCCGGGGTTTACCCATCAAAATGTGGCAGAGATATCAGAGGCAGTGGGGAAGAACGTAGGAATTTCCGTAGCTCGGGGAGATGGCCCGAGCAGTAAAATAACAAAAGAGGTAATGAAAAGAGAAGGTTGGTTTTCCTAAAAAAAGGGAAAAATAAAAAACCTATCAGGAGTTAATTTCCTGATAGGTTTTTTTGTAATATTCTATTGTTAACAGGTGGAAGCTGGTCCGCTGTGGGGATGGACTAAAAATCCCCTCTGAAGAAAAAAGTTAGAATAGTCGATCTTAAAACCACTAAATTGATCTGTTAAGCTTTTGTCTGCTATAAAATCAACATTATCTTCTGAGTAGATTTCATCATTTTCTTTTTGCTCATCCAGAGCAAGATTAAATTTTGGTCCTCCTCAGCCTATTCCTGCTAAAAATATTCTTATTTTTTTACTTGTGGTATTTTTTTCTGTTAAAACTTTTTTTATTTTATCTAAAGCTTTATTGGTAACGTTTATATTCATTTCTTTCCTTTCTAAATAATTAAAACATTTATTTAATATTAACACGTGAACATGATAATACTATATATGAGTAATTTTGTCAACATTAAATTTAAATTAATTTTAAATTTTAGAAAGGTTTTTTTATTTTAATTTTTAACCGGTAAACTACCGGTAGAACTTAGTGTCCTCAGCCACCGCTGGCAGGAGCAGGAACAGTAACGGTTACAGTATCACTTTTTGTTACATCATTTTCTTTATAACTTACGGTAATAATTGCGGTAGTCGCTGTGCATGATGCCGATACAGTAATTACTCCATTAACCACTGTGACATTAGTTTGATTTGATACATATGTACAAGCGGTAAGTGCTATAGCTGCAGAAACGCCATTATCATAGTGAGCGGTTACAGAAGTTATTGTCTTTGAGCTACCTGCAGATATTTCCATAGTGGCAGGGAGTACTACTATGGAAGTAAGTAAAGTTTCATCAACTGTAATGGTAAAGGATTGAGTATCTGATTTACTATCATCTGATACTTCTACTGTAACATCAAAACTTCCGGCAGCAGTAGGAGTCCAGCTGATTACTCCGGTGTTAGAATTAATAGTCATGCCAGTGGGGCTGGTAGTTAAGGAGTAAGTTAGTGTATCTCCGTTAGGGTCAGTAGCTTCTACATCATAAGTATAGGCAGCTCCTTCTTTTGCAGTAGTTACCGGATCGGATTCAATAACCGGCGAACTATTGAAAAGGAAACAACCTGTAAATAAAAATGCAATAAAAAACACGCTTAAGCTGAGTAATAATTTCTTATTTTTAATGATAATCACCTCCTTTCCATAGATGAATACATTTCCACAAAGCTCCTACTTCCTTCAAGAATTTGCATAACTTTCTTGAGGGTTATTTGAGCAATTACTACTATTACTATTACATTAGTAGTGATTATAATATACAAAAATATTTTTGTCAAGTAAAAAGGGTACTTAAATTATTCGTATTTTTCTTCCCGAGGAAACTTCTATGATTTTACCAATAATTTGGCTGGAAGTAAATCCTTGTTGGAACAGCAATTCTTTGGCTTTTTCTGCGTCTTCAGGACTTACAGAGAGTAGCAATCCTCCTGAGGTTTGCGCATCATATAGGATGATTTCCTGTTCTTGAGTAATATCTGGCTTTTTTTCTACCGAACAGGAATAAATTTCTTGATTTTTTTTTGTTCCTCCCGGTATCATTCCTAAAGAAATATATTTATCCAGGCCATCTATTACAGGGATATCATTAATCCGCAATTCAGCCCCCAGTTTATTTTTAGTTAACATCTCACTTAAATGTCCGATTAAACCAAAACCGGTGATATCGGTCAGGCCGTGGATGGGTAATTTTAATAATTTTTCAGAAAGTTGATTTAACTTGGTCATCCAAAAAGTAGCTTCTTTTACGGCCGCTGGTTCGGCAATATCGCTCTTAAGGGCAGTAGATAATATTCCCGTCCCCAAAGGTTTGGTCAATATCAGTAAATCACCTTCTTCTACAGTATCATTATAAATAATATTCTGAGGATGACTTAACCCCACCACAGCTAATCCGTACTTTGGTTCTTTATCTTTTATGGTATGTCCGCCCACCAAAAGGGCGCCTGCTTCCGCAACTTTTTCTGCCCCTCCTTTTAAAATAAGCCCGAGATCATCTAATCTATCTTCGGGAAAGGCAACTATATTTAAAGCCATTAAAGGATTTGCTCCCATAGCAAAAATATCACTTAAGGCGTTAGCTGCTGCGATTTGTCCAAAAGTATAAGGGTCATCAACTATCGGCGTGATAAGATCCAGGGTAAAAACAAGAGCCTGCTTATCGCTTAATTGATAAACCGCTGCATCTTCATATTTTTCAAACCCGGCCAATAAATTATTATCTTTTAAAACATTAATTTTTTTTAAGACCTCACCGAGATCTTTAGGATTTAATTTGGCTGCTCATCCGGCAGCAGAAACCATTTGGGTTAATTTCCTTTTGTCTGTCAAACCTTTTCTGTCTCCTTTCTGATAGATTAGCCAAGTTTAGCTTTTAATATTCTAACATTTTCTTTCCGTTGAGTAATTTTTTCCTCATCGAGTTTGTTAAGCAGTGGAATAATATATTTTCGGCTTAGTCCCAACAATTCCCTTACCTGGGCTATAGAGATAGAGCCATTTATTTTTAAAAAATCTATTAATTTATTTTTCATGATATCATAATTTTTGCTTTCAAGTAAAATTCCGTCGCTTAATTTGACAATTTCCCCTTCTTGAACTAAAAAATCTATTATTTCTTTGCCCCCGGCAATTTGGGAAATAAGCGTTTTTTCGTTAGGGGGATTGGCGGAATTATCGTTCAGGAATTTTAATATTTTAGAAATTAATATTTTTTGTTGTGAGGAAATCTTGGGTTCGCGAGAGGGTAAAAATATTATTCCTTTTTTTAAGCTTATCTTATCCGTATTGATTAGAGAATCTAACAAGTTATTGAATATTTCCGGTTTTAAGTAATAGAAATAACTTTGAAATTTATTTAAGGGAAAACCGGCTCGCAAGGGATAAAGTTCATATTCCCGGTTTAACCTGTTCATAAATATTGTTTTTTGCTCCTGCCAGTAGTTTTTATCAATCAGCCAGGAATTAGTAGCAATTATTTCACCTTGTTTTTTAAATTGTTCAACTGCTTCCTTGATTTCTGAATCAGCATAATTGCTATTAATTAATAAATTATCTTTTTTAATAAAGATATTCTTTTTTAATTCAGTTAAAACTAATTCTCTCAAGTCAAATTTTATTCTTTTTTGTAAAAAATGAAGGGCATCTCTATCTTTAAAATGGTGTTTATGAGCTAAAGGGTCGATAATGAGACCTCCCCCAATGGTTTTAGGAGGACTGGGTATTCTCAAGATAAAGTGGTCTCCCAAATAAGTTGCCAGCGGTTCTTTAAAGCGAAGTTGAGCAAATCCTGTTTCATCGGACTGAAGGGGCTTCGTTTCGGGAAGAAATATTTTAGCCAAAATCTCTTTAGTCCCGGTGAAGAAAAGCACTTCCGATCTATTTTCTAAAGAATATTTTTTAAGCTGGGAGAGAAGCTGTATTTGGACATCTATATTCTTGCTGGCCTTAATCTGCTTGGTTCCGAAGACAATGTCTCCCCTGTGCAGTTCATTTTTTTCCATCCCGACTAAATTAAGAGCTGCCCTGCTTCCCGGAAAAGCTATTTCTGTTTTTTCTTTGTAGGTTTGTAAGCTTCTAAGGCGGGTTTTTTTATAAGAAGGGAAAATAGTTACTTCCATCCCCTGGTGGAGAGTTCCTCCTATCAAAGTGCCGGTAACCACCGTGCCGCTTCCTTTAATATTAAAGACCCGGTCGATAGATAGTCTCGGTTTTCCAATATCTCTTTTGGGTTTCATACGGGGGATTAAATCCTGGATGGTTGATTTTATCTGGTCGATTCCTATATTTTTTACCGTACTTACTTTTACTACCGGTGCATCGAAGAGAACGGTGTTTTTTAACCTTTCTTTGATCTGTTTTTCCACAATATTTAATCTAATTTGGTCTACCAAATCGATTTTGGTTATGGCGATGATGCCATATTTTATATCAAGCAAATCTAAAATTTGGAAATGTTCTTCAGTCTGCGGCATCCAGCCTTCGTTGGCATCAATAACTAAAATGACCGCATCGATTCCGGTTGCCCCGGCTATCATATTTTTTATAAGGTTTTCGTGCCCGGGCACATCGACTATCCCGACTTTTTCTCCGGAAGGAAGCTTCATCCAGGCAAATCCCAAGTCAATAGTCATACCTCTTTCTTTTTCTTCGGGTAGGCGATCAGTATCTATAGAAGTTAGAGCATAGATTAGGGCAGTTTTGCCATGGTCAATATGACCTGCTGTACCGAAAACAAACATAAAAACCTCTTTTTATTTCATTTTAGAATAAACTGATGTAATGATTTTTATTACTAAATTGTCAGATGAAGGGTCAATACAGCGAGGATCTAGAATAAAAAATTCTTTTTCTTTTCTCCCCAGAAGTGGAGGGTTAAATGAGCGTAATTCTTTAGAAAAAATTTCTACCGGACAGGGAGGTTTTATAATTATTAATTTAGTTGGCAAAGTTTGTCCGGGCAAAGAACCCCCGCCTATAGCAGTTTCCCCTTCTTTGGTAAATGCCGGGATATCTTCTTTTTTCAGTTTTTGACAGATACTCTGGCTGCGAGCAGCAATTTTATCTAAGGGGCAGGAAATCATTTTCCAAATGGGAATTTTACTTACCGCCTTACCTTTTAGATAAGATAATAAAATTTCCTGAAGGATAGTCAAAGTTATCTTATCCACTCTAAGCGTGCGAAATAAGGGATGCTGCGAAATTTTCTTTAGATAAATTTCTTTTCCGCAAACAACCCCTCCCTGGGGACCCCCCAGGAGCTTATCTGTGCTAAAACAGACAATATCAGCACCGATTCTAATATTTTCTTGAACGGTTGGTTCGTGTTTTAATCCAAATGTTTCAGTAGCTAAAAATGTTCCACTGCCCAAGTCTACTATTACCGGCAAATTATATTTTTTCCCTAATTTTTTAAGTTCTTTAACTTCAACTTGCTGAACAAAACCGTTCATATAAAAATTACTTTGATGGACTTTTAATATTAAAGCAGTATTATCATTAATTGCTTTCTCGTAATCTTCGATAAAGGTTTGGTTGGTGGTGCCGACTTCTCGAAGATGAGCACCGCTTTGTTCTAATATCTCCGGAATGCGGAATCCTCCCCCGATTTGCACCAATTCTCCTCTGGAGACAATCACTTCTTTATTTTTAGCCAGAGTATTCAATATCAAAAATATTGCACCGGCATTATTATTAACCACCAAACTTTTTTCTGAATGACTGAGAGTGCAAATTAATTTTTCGACAATTTCTCCTCTTTTTCCTCTGCTGCCTTCTGCAAGATCATATTCCAAATTAGTATAACCCTGCAAAGAGCTTTGAACTGCTGTAAGCATTTCTTTACCCAGTGGTGCTCTCCCCAGGTTAGTATGAAGAATTACTCCGCTGCCGTTTATTACTTCTTGTAAAAAAGATAGATTTTCTTTTTTAAAATATTCTTTAATCTTATTTATCCTTTCTTGCGCTGAATACAGGTGGCCATTTTTAAGGGCATTTTTTTTCTCTTCAGAGATAACTTTTCTTACCATTTGGGTAAGCATTTTTCGGGAATGTTTTTGTATTAAAGGTTTTAGTGCTTTATTTTGTAAAATTATTTCTATGCTGGGAATCTTTGATAGCAATAAATTTAAGTTATTATTGTCCGTATCTTTATTATTTTTCAATTAATAAGATTATCTCCTTTGGTGTAGTGGTTTTTTAAAGTTAAAAATAAATGGCGGGAGGGGTAGGAATCGAACCCACCGCGGCAATTATTATTAATTACCGCCCACGGATTTGAAGTCCGCAAGGCCCACCAGAGCCTATCCGCTCCCTTCCTGTGTTATTATAAGTTGAAATGCAAAACTTTACAAGTATAAAAAATAGGGACACATCCCATTTTCTCTTTTTAGAAGAGAAAATGGGATGTGTCCCTATTTTTTAATTGATTAGTGGTAAAAATTATGATATATTTTTATTATGCCACGTATAGCAAGAATAGTAGGTATTGGATATCCTCATCATATAATCCAGAGGGGCAATAATAGACAGGACATATTTTTTGACCAAGAAGATAGGCGTTTATATCTTAAATGGCTAGAAAAATATAGTTTAGAATGTAGTTGTACGGTTCATGCCTATTGTCTTATGAAAAATCATGTCCATCTTCTAGTAGTCCCTAAAAATAATAGTTCCCTAGCTAAAACTATGCAGAAATTAAGTCTTAGATTTACCCAACACATCAATAAGAAATATAAAAGAACAGGCAGGTTATGGGAGTGTAGATTTTATTCTGCTTTAGTGGATAAAGAACCGTATCTTTGGTCAGTAGGTCGATACATAGAGCGAAATCCTGTTAGAGCGAAAATAATAAGTAAACCAGATGAATATCAATGGTCTAGCGCTAAGGCTAATACTTCTGGTAAGAGGATGGGTTTTATTAAGCCGATATGGGAGGATGATACTGAGAGGGAAGAGTACATCGCCTTCTTAAATAACCCAGATAAGGAAGAGGAGATAGAAGTAATAAAAAAATCTACTATTAGCGGAAAACCTATAGGATCTAAAGAGTTTTTTAACCATATGCTTGAGACCTTAGGTGTTACTATAAATACCCGGTCGAAAGGCAGACCTCGTAAAAAGAAAAATTAAACTTTAATAAATAGGATGTGTCCCTATTTAAAATTTATAATTAAGAAAAGTTATTTTACTAATTACCGACAGTAAAGATATAAAAGAAAGGAATCTTGATATGAAAATAGGATTATATAACCTGGTTTCAGAAGTACATAATGAAAGATATATTAGCAGCACTTTACAAGGTTTTTTAGCAGATATTGAAGAAAAATTAGGTAGAAAGCTCGAAAGCATAAACTTGGAAGATTTTAACAAAGATAAAGATTGTTTCCCCCTTATCTTTATTAAATCCGGGGGAGTCGAGGGGAAGTTCAAACAGATTTATAAGCAGATTAAGGGACCTTACCTGCTTTTATCCAGTGGATTGCACAATTCTTTTGCTGCCTCTTTGGAGATTGCCTCCTTTTTAAAACAGAAAGGAAAAAAAGTAGAAATAATACACGGAGATAGTGATTATATTGCCAGGAGAATAAAAGAACTCAGTAAAATATTTGAAGTGAAAAACAGGTTAGCTTCAATTAAATTAGGAGTTATCGGTAAACCGTCCGATTGGCTCATAGCCAGCGATGTAGATTATAAGAAAGTAAAAGACAATTTAGGAATTTCATTAATTGATATTGAAATGGATGAATTAGTTAAAGAAATCGACCAGGATCACAATTTTGACCATGCCAAATTAAATGATATTAAAAATAAAGGGTTTGATAGTAAATCAATCGATGGAGCACTGAAAATTTATAGCGGGCTTAAAGCTATCGTAAACAAATACAAACTTGACGGTATTACCGTAAGATGTTTTGACCTGCTGGAAATTTATAAAAATACCGGTTGTCTCGGTCTTTCCTTATTAAACGATGAAGGAATTTTAGCCGGTTGTGAAGGCGATATTCCCGCTCTTATATCTATGGTTATTCTGCGCTATTTAACCAATGAGCCTGTTTTTATGGCCAATCTTTCCAGCATTGATATTGACAAGAATGAAATAATTTTAGCTCATTGTACTTTACCCTTGAATATGCCTGATGAATTTTATTTAAAAACCCACTTCGAGTCAGGTTTGGGAGTGGGGATAAAGGGAGTCATCGGGGAAGGGGAGGCCACCATTTTTAAACTTTCCCGAGATGGTAAAGAATATTTCGTATCCGGGGGAGAAATAATTGAAAATTTAAATAGCGAAAATTTGTGCAGGACTCAAATAAGATTTAGAATGAATGAGGGGGTTAAATATTTTTTACAAAATTCTCTGGGTAATCATCATCTGATTTGCAAAGGAGATTATAGTAAATTGGTACGAGAATTCTTTAAGTGGTAAAATGTTGATATAAGATAATCATGCAAGGAATTCAGGTTATGTAAAAAATTCTTGTCAGAGGTGACAGGGGACGGTCCTCTGTCACCATCTTTCAGGAGACAGTTCTAAAAGGTGACAGAGGACCGTCCCCTGTCACCATGGGAGATATTATGAGGCCAATTCCCTTTAAGCAGTTGCTTCACTGGATAACTGAAGAATATCGGTCGCAGTGGACAATTTTTGGGATACCTGAATCTCAATTTTTCATTAAAGAAAATGGAAAAAATATTCAGATATTTGATGAAAGTTGTGCTACTCCTGTAGGACCAGCAGCAGGCCCTCATACCCAGCTGACCCAAAATATTATCGCTGCCTATCTGGTTGGCGGACGCTTTTTCGAGATTAAGACCGTACAAAAACTTGATAGCCTGCATTTTGATAAGCCTTGTATTGATGCCCGAGACGAGGGTTATAATACCGAATGGTCTACTGAACTTTCCCTGGAGCAGGCATATGATGAGTATCTTAAAGCCTGGATACTGCTTCACTTCATAGAAGCAGTTTTTGATATGCGCGTTACTACAAAACAATCTTTTATTTTTAATATGAGCGTGGGCTACGATCTGGAGGGAATTAAAACCCCCGGCATGGATTCGTTTATTAATAGTTTAACCGATGCCTCCGGACATCCGCTATTTAAGCGTTACTTAGAAGAATTAAGTTCTTTTATTCGGGACACGAACTTTTTAGAAGTTCTGCACACTAAAGGAGAGGTTAAAAACCTGGAAAATATTTCCAGTTTAGTTCCACCCCATATTGCCCGCTCTGTAACTCTCTCTACCATGCACGGATGTCCTCCGGAAGAACAAGAAGCGATTTGCCGATATCTTATAGTAGAAAAAAAACTTAATACTTTCGTAAAATTAAACCCGACCCTCCTTGGCTATGAATTAGTCCGAAAAATATTGGATGAGCTTGGATTTAATTATATAAATATTAAAGAATCTACCTTTGCTGATGACCTTCAGTGGGATGATGCCATAGGGATGCTTAAACGGCTTTCTAAAGTAGCCACTGAATGTGGCCGTAATTTTGGAGTAAAACTTTCTAATACGCTGGGAACGGTAAATACACTCGGTGTTCTTCCCGGAGAGGAAATGTACTTATCAGGACGTATTCTCTTTCCTCTTACTATCACTTTAGCTTCCCACTTATCGCGTGAATTTGGCGGAACCCTTCCTATATCTTACTCAGGAGGAGCATCCCAGCTAAATATCCTTCAGATTTTTGAAACGGGAATTAAACCAATTACTATAGCCACTGAGTTGTTAAAGCCGGGCGGCTATATGAGAATGGCAGGAATAGCCCGAAAATTAGAGCCAATAGTTGAAGAAAAAAGTCAGCCCGAGGTTATCGATGTGGAAAAACTTGACCGATTAGCAGAAGAAGCCCTTCGGGAGAATTATTACCGAAAAGATTGGAGAGGTACGAAGAAAGTTTTTATTGACCGGGAATTACCTCTGACCGACTGCTATATTGCTCCCTGTGTTCTCTCCTGCCCCATCCGCCAGGATATTCCGGAGTATATTCGGCTCGCGGGAGATGGACAATACGATAAAGCTTTGGAACTCATCTATTTAAAAAATCCTCTTCCTAATATAACCGGGCATATCTGTGATCATCAATGCATGTACAACTGTACCCGTCTTGACTATGAAGGAGCTGTTAGTATTCGCGAGGTTAAGAGAATTGCTGCTGAGCAAGGAAAAATCACCTATAATGCTAAAAGCCATATTACTGCTGAACAGCTGGATATAAAAGTTGCTGTTATCGGAGCAGGACCGGCAGGGCTATCCGCAGGTTTCTTTCTGGCTAAAGCCGGATTTAAGGTGACTGTATTTGAAAAACAGGATTCTCCCGGAGGTGTGATAACCCATGTCCTGCCTAATTTCAGAATTCCAACACTTGCTATCGAAAAAGATATTTCTATTATCAAAGCACTGGGTGTGGATTTCAAATTTGGAGTATCAGAAGAATTTTCTATTAATGATTTAAATAACCAGGGATATAAATATATTTTTATGGGAATCGGTGCTGAAGTTTCAAGGAAACTTCAGCTAACCGGTGATATTAATAATGTCTATGAAACCCTGGATTTTTTAAGGTCTTTCAACAAAGATTCAGGGGCACTCAATATTGGCCGGCGTGTTGCGGTAATAGGAGGCGGAAATACTGCAGTGGACAGCGCACGGTCTGCTCTGAAGGTAGACGGAGTCGAAAAAGTTTTTATCATCTACCGCCGCACTGAAGATGAAATGCCGGCGGATAAAGAGGAGTATGAGCGAGCCCTTGAGGAAGGAGTTATTTTCAAACCCCTCTTACTACCGGAATCATTTTTCCAAAACGGTATTCTAAAATGCCGCCGAATGGTTTTAGGTGAACCTGATTCCAGCGGCCGCCGACGTCCTCTCCCCACTGAGGAAACCGAGGAGATAGCTGTAGATTCGGTAATCAGTGCTATCGGGGAGTATACCGATTCCAAATTTTTATCGGCATGCGGGCTAAAGATTGAAAAAAACAACAGACCGTACGCTGACCCGGAAACTCTTGAAACTAATCTTAAAAATGTTTTTATAGGTGGCGATGCCCTTCGAGGGCCCTCAACAGTAGTTGAATCCATTGCCGATGCACGAAAGGCGGCAGAAGCTATTACAAAAAAGGAGATACCAGACTGGAAAGATTTGGATAAAGATT
>ASPA01000039.1 GCA_000405605.1 Atribacteria bacterium SCGC AAA255-G05 | reverse complement strand
AGTTTAAAATCTATACGATTGCTCAAATAGCGGAAAAATATATAGATATATTTAATGAAGTAGATATAACTAATCTACAATCACTCTCCATGTTTCCCAAAAATACATTCTTCTATCTTGGCGGTGTATTACCTTTTACCTGGGAAGAGATAAAGGAAGGTTATATCAGTGAGGATCTCCAACTTAATTTAGAAAAAAATGTCAAACAAGTTCAGGAAAAAAGTGGGATTGACATAGAAAAAACTATTTATTCCTGGCCGGCAAAAGAATTTAGTTTAGGGCTTTTTGATACTTCCGCAATGTTCCCCAAAGCGGGGTTAATAGCCGGATATTCTTCACAAGAAAAACTTATTCAGAATCTTTATCCTGCATTAGAAAACTTTGCCCCCATGATGGGTGGGACATTAATAGACAATCAATACGAGGGAATAAATTACAAAAGTCTGCCCAACCCAATGTTCCCCCTGGGATATGGAATTGTAGGGGATAGATTTGTTTTGTCCAGCGGTATAGCAAATATTATAGATGCTCAAAAAGGAGATATGGCCACTTTAGATAAGCTGGAAGCGATAAAATATATGCTTTCTTTTCCCAAGGTTTTTTCGCTATTGTATATAGATATGAACTCTGTTAGTGAAATTGCAGGGAGGTTTATGCAAATGGCAGTGCCAGAGATACCGGAAGGAACAGAAGAGACTGAAGGAGCAAAGAGAAAAGAATCTTTAGATGCTGTATTGGAAGGTTTAAATAGCCTTGAAAATATTTTATTCTGGGCAGGAATTGAAGAAGATTATTCTTATTCCTGGTTAGAGATTAATTATAAATAAAAAATATATTTGAATTAATTGCTCGAGTATATTATTAAAAGGAAAAATTTAATGATGGAGTTTAACAACAGTATTCCAATCTATCTACAAATAATCGATAGTATCAAGCAGGATATTGTTGTGGGTAAATTAAAAGCAGGACAAAAAATGCCTTCGGTAAGGGAATTGGCAGAAACATTAAAAGTCAACCCTAATACTATGCAAAGAGCGTATCAAGAACTGGACAGAGAAAAAATTACCTTTACCAAAAGAGGAATGGGAACTTACTTGACTGAAGAAGAAAAAACTATAAGTTCGTTAAAGGAAGAAATCTCCCAAAAAATAATTCTTGATTTTGTAGAAGGTATGAATAAATTAGGTTTTTCAAATAAAGAAATGATTAATACTCTCAAGGAGTACTTATAAAAGGAGGAGGAAATATGGAACAGATATTAAAAGCCACTCAACTTAGCAAATATTTTTATCAAAAAAAAGCTCTGGATAAAGTTGATCTGAGTATAGAAAAAGGAAAAATTTATGGAATATTAGGGCCGAATGGTGGTGGAAAAAGCACTTTTCTAAAGATTGCAGCAGGGTTACTCAAACCAAGCCAGGGAGAAATAACCATAGATAATGAAAAGCCCGGAACATATACAAAATCTATTGTCTCTTATCTGCCGGAAATTAACTACCTTTACAAATGGATGAAGATAAAGGATGCTGTGAATTTTTTTAAGGATCTATACGCTGATTTTAATGCCGAAAAAGCCAGAGAAAGTTTAAAATTTATGGAATTGGAAGAAGAGGAAAAAGTGACCACTCTTTCCAAGGGGATGATGGGAAGGTTAAAATTAACCCTGGCCTTATCCAGAAAATCTAAAGTTTACTTGCTGGATGAACCTTTAAATGGCATAGACCCAATTTCTAGGGAAAAGATCATCACTTCAATTCTTGATTCTTATAGTGAAGAAGCTTCAATACTTATTAGCTCACATCTCATTTACTATATTGAAAAATTATTGGATTATGTATTTTTCTTATCCGAAGGCAGAATAATTTTATCCGGAGACGCAGAAGAGTTAAGGAATAAAAGAGGGATGTCTATAGATAAATTATTTCAGGAGGTTTTTTAATCATGATGACTTTACTTAAATATGAAATCTATCGTCGCTGGAGATGGTTAGTGCTTAGATATGCGGCTTTGATTATAATTGGGGCTATACTTTTGAACCGAGTTTCTTCTCCTGCCTATCAATATGAATTTATAGGAGAATCTATAGGGAAATTTGCCTTGACCAGTTTGGTTATCTTCGTAATTATTATTATTGAAGGAATTAATATGCTGAAAGAAGATCTATTTGAAGAATGTGGATATCTAACTTTCACTATTCCAAATAAGGGAAGAACTATTTTAGCTTCTAAATTAGTATTATTATTTTTCCAATTAAGTTTCTGGACAATTATCAGCATCGGGTTTGGATCAATATTATTTTCAAAATTACCTTATCGGGAAATGGTTCAGATAAAGACTCAAATTAATTTTTACTTTTACCCGACCCTTTTATTTATATTAACTGCTTTTTTTAATTTTGTTTTAATGATACATTTTAGCCTTACCTTAACCAGGACTTTGCTGGTCAATAAAAGGTATTCGAGTTTATTATCAACCGGTATCTTTTTCTTTCTAGTTTATTTCATTGAAAAGGTATATTATGGTCCGTTTTTGAATCAAATACAATATATTTCAATAGAAATTGGAAGTAGAGCAAATACTACTTTACTCTCCGGGGGTTATACAGCTGTATTTTTAAATATAATTCTTACGGCTATATTTTTTACGGCAACTTCCTATTTACTGGAAAACAAGATAAACATTTAAAAAAAATAGTATGGGGGATGTAGCGTTATTACATCCTCCTATTTCTTTTTCTTTAGTTTAACCGCAGTGCCGTATACAAACATCTCTGCTGCCGCTTGCATAATTGATGAGGTAGTAAAACGAATACATGCTATCCCATCTGCGCCCATCATTTTTGCTGCAAAAATCATCCGGTCGATAGACTGCTCCCGGGATTCTGCCAGTAATTTGGTATATTCCTCAATCTCGCCACCAACTATATTACGAAAACTAGCTAATATATCTTTCCCGACATGTCGTGCCCGAACAGTATTGCCTCGAACAATTCCTAAAGTTTCCGCAATTTCGTATTCGGAAAAATTATCCTGAGTAGTCAATAACATTTTTTATTTTCCTCCTTATTTCTTGACATCCCTTGAATATTTATCATCCTTTTTGCTGGCTAATCTATCGGTAAAAGCTTTAATAAATAAGAGCCCCAAACCAACTATAGTTACCAGGCCGATTATGCCCAGCCAAATATTCTCAAACATACCGACTATCCAGGCGATAATCCAGGCTATAGTGACTATCATTAAAATAATATATCCCGTCTTTTCCATTTTCCTTTAACTCCTTTCTATCTTTATCAGTTATAAGATAAACGAATTTTCTCATCCGCTAATGTTGGTTGAATAATTTCTTCCCATTTTGGAGAATCCCATGTCCCCAACATCTTATGCATATCATAGTATTTCTGAGGAATCGGATGCGTTCCTATAACTACTTTTATTCCGTATCTTTCCTTGATAAAATCGCAAAAATAGGTTATACGGGGACAGGGAGGATATCCGACAACCAATCCGGTAGCCAGATGAATCACTTGAGCTCCGTTTTTAATCATTTCCTCGGGAGCATATTCAATGTTTCCCCCAGGGCAGCCGTTACAAGTAGTATATCCAACTAATTCCAGTTCATCATCTTTACCATAAATGCTAAATGCACCTTCCCTATTACGGAGAGCTCTAAGGCATTTACCTCCGGCACAGGTATGGTAACGGTCACAGATAATTCCAATTTTAATTTTATCTTTCACTACTATTTCCTCCTATTAGATTAAATTTTTTAAATTACCGCCACCTAAGGCAGCGGTTTTAAAGAAAAAAATTATTTTTGCCTGTCCTACGGCTATAAATCATACAAAGAATCGTCCCTTGTATTAATCATAATGTTTCTACTTTTAGTAAATTAGTGGTGCCGGGAACTTTAAAAGGAATTCCCGCAGTAATTACAATCTTATCTCCTGGGTTGGCCAATCCGGTTTTTAAAGCAATCTTCTTTGATTTTTCAATCATATCATCGGTATTTTCCAGTTCATCAGATTTAAAAGGGTAAACTCCCCAGCTAAGAGCAAGTTTTCTAACTGTGGAATCCCGGGTACTGGCTGCGATAATAGGAACAGAGGGACGATATCGGGATACCATACGGGCTGTACTCCCGGAAAGAGTAAAGGTGACGATAGCCTTTGCTTTTAAATCCATTGCTACCTGACAGGTGGCGTGACTTATCGCATCCGGATTGGTGGGTTTAACCGAAAGCGACCTCTCACTCAATATTTTTTTATAATCTATAGCCTTTTCAACTCTTAGAGCAATCTTATTCATTGTTTCCACTGCCTCTACGGGATAATTACCTACTGCTGTCTCCTCAGACAACATAATAGCATCAGTGCCATCCAGAATGGCATTGGCTACATCGTTAACCTCTGCACGTGTAGGACGAGGACTGCTCACCATCGACATTAACATCTGGGTTGCGGTAATTACCGGCTTCCCCACAAAATTACATCTTTTAATAATATCCTTCTGAACCAGGGGGACATTTTCCAAAGGTATTTCTACTCCCAGGTCACCCCGAGCTACCATTATCCCATCAGAAACTTCGATTATTTCTTTCAGGTTTTCTACCGCCTCTTTCTTTTCAATCTTGGCAATCAAGGAAATATCTTCCGCCCCATTTTCCTTTAAAAATTTTCTTGCCCTTAAGACATCCTCAGCGTTTCTGGTAAAAGAAAGACCGATAAAATCAACTTTATTTTTTATTCCAAAGAGAATATCCTGATAATCTTTTTCAGTCAAGGACGAGATATCCATAGATATATTGGGAATATTTATCCCTTTGTGAGAGGTGAGTTTTCCACCCCTCACTATCTTACAGATAATATCAGTAGAGGTAAGCTCTTTAACTTTAAGCTCTAAAGTTCCGTCAGCCAAAAAGATACCGTCCCCTTTCTTCACCTTTTGAGGTAAAGAAGGAAAGGTAACGGATACTTCCTGTTCGTTCCCGGGAACCTCACGGCTGGTAAGAATAAAAAAAGAACCTTCTTTTAGAAGAATAGATTCTTTTTCAATCTTCCCAATTCTTATCTTTGGCCCTCCCAAATCCTGAAGGATGGCCACAGATTCATTTGTCTTCAAAGAAGCCCGACGAATATTTTTAATAACTTGACGATGTTTTTCATGGCTTCCATGAGAAAAATTTAAACGGGCAACATCCATACCTCCTTGAATCAGCTTCTCTATTTTTTCATAAGAATTGCTTGCCGGTCCAATAGTACCTACTATTTTAGTTTTTATCATTATACTCATCGTAACCTCTCCTTTAATTTAGTCGGCTACTCTGTTTTCTTCAATTGTATTTTATTTTATTTTTTATTATTCCGCAAACTTATCTTTTACTTCTCCGAATTCTAACCCTTTATCGATTACAAAATCTCTAACTAAAACTGATTTATCTTCGGGTACCTTAAAACCGGTAACCTCTTCAAATTTCTCTTCGGTTATTCCGCCATCCAGCAATTCCTTAACAGTTGTTTTACCGGTGACTTTAAATCCTTCAGCTTCTTCTACAACTATCCTGGAAAACTCCGAAGCTGCTAAATATTCACTATCCAGATATTCTAATTTAAAAGTATGTCCCTGCCAATATTCTTTTTCTTCCCCGGTCAGTTTATCATTTTCTATCAGATAATTCACCGTCTTTTCCGGTAGATAAAAAGTTTCATCAGAAACATAGGGAATTTTTAAATATAGGGAAGTAAAAACTTTAACTGTATCAGTCTCCACAACGTATCCTTCTCCTTCCAGCTCTACCGGTTTAAATATCTCTTTCATATCCTTTAGTTGAAAAAGTGCCGGAATGGTATCCGGTCTTAATCCAAAAGCATCTATAGCAGAAGAAGCGGGTAAATGATAATATTTTTCAATCTCCTCCAAAGTATGTGAGCCTCGTATATCATAGATATCATAAAACCCTTCGGCTGTCTTTCTGGGGCTTTTTACTCTGTCGGTATTATAAAGATCTAATTCGCTGGCCAGTAAAATACCTCCTCCAATTATAATTATTATAGCTAATAGTATATGTATGCTCTTTATTTTCATTTTACCCCTCCTGAATCACTTTCTTCAATCTTATCTCCGGAATCCTTCTTTAAATCTTCTTTAGGATTCTTTCTTTCTAAAACAGAAAAATTTAAGGAATTACTAACCGGACAGGCTATTTCATCAGTACATAAAAGACAGCTAATACATTGATGATCAGTGATAGTCTTGGAAGTAGAGATATCGATATTCATCGGGCAAACCCGGTCACAGACCTTACAATTTATACAGATATTTTCGTTTCTCTTGAGCTTCACAATTCTAAAAAGATTAAAAATTCCCAGCAATGCCCCAAGTGGGCAGAGATATTTACACCAGGGTCTTTCTACAAATAGAGAACCGATCAAAGTCAAGCCAAGTACCAATAAAGATAACCTGGTAACCTCGCTGGACCAGATATTAAAAAGGGCATAATAAGGATCAAAATTAGAAAATAGTAATTTTCCGGAAATAGCGGTATTAACTACTACCAATGCTAAAATTACATATCTGAGATATCTTAAGGGCTTATCTATGACTGAAGGTATAAAATTGTTATACCTCTTTTTAAATATCTTCCTCCCTATCTTACCGATAAACTCCTGAACTGTCCCAAAGGGGCAGACCCAGCCGCAAAAGACCGGACCAAAGAGTAAGGTTAAGCCAAGAACTAACCACATTAAAGTAAAAGCAGATTGATGAATTTTTTGTATAAAAGCACCTTCAGTAAAATAGGTGTAAATGGTTATTACTCCTCCGAAGGGGCAGACCGCATGAAGAGAGGGAGCACCTATTAACAGGGGCGCCAATCCCTGTTCACTCCGAAAATGATTGACACTAATTAAAATTATCAGGGCAAGAAAAAAAATCTGTACTACCAGTCTTATTAAATGTTTTTTCTGCTTTTTTGCCACAAAATGTATCCTCCTTTTTATTTTTGTAGATATTTTTCGTTATTAACTAATCTATATATCTACGCATACTTATGTATACGCAAAAGAGAATAACTTTCTTTCATGAATATTTTTCTGCAGGTACAAATTGCAGATTTAACAAAAATAAAACCCATCTGGTAATTCTACTCCGGCGAGTTTTTTATGATCGCGGTTTATCTATTATTTAATTACTGGTTTATTCTTATATTTTTTTTCAGATTTAAGTTGAATTAATGTTTCGCCCCTTTATTATCTTATTCATTTTAATTCTCCCTTATTTATTTTTTATTAATACATAACCAACTTTTTTTATTTAGGTTAGAACGGCCCTTCTAAATATTTAGAGAGGATGAGCCCCGGATCATCAAAAGACACCAACAAAGAAAAACAGGATAGCGCGTGAATAAACTCTATGGGATAATCCATCTGGCTCCAGACCTTAAACCCATCCTGAGCCAGCAAGGCAATGCCTACTTTTTTATAATAATTAGGTTTTTTGATATCCCCTTCGGCTTGACTGCAGGCAATGATACAAGGTATCTCCTTTTCAAGATAAAAAGACCGAAAATAATTTAATACTCTGGTGGGGGAATTCCCCGCTCCAAAACCATAGACACAAACTATCTTTTTGTCTTCGCTGAGCTTTTGCTCCACGCCTGGGAGGCACATAAACCAACCTATTTTTTCACAAATATTTTGTACCTTCTGCGAATTATAATTTAAAATCTTTTTTGTTTCATCGGAAGGAAAAAATTCTATCTTTGATGAAAACTTTCTCCTCTTGTTTTTAAGAGCCCAGTCAGGATTAAAATAAACCGGTACACCATTCGCTGCAATAAATATATCAGGATGTAAAGCATGAGCTTTATGCGCCCGGGCACCGGGAATCAATTTCCAATTACAATAAATCCATACTCCGGGAAAATCTGAGCACACTACCTGAGCGGCCCCACGTAAATTTACGGTAACGTCTTCCGGCATATAGTCCAGAGTAAGTTGGCTCCCGGTGATAATTATAGGAATAGGAACTTGGGGGAAACAAATACTAAGCCAGGATGATAGATAGGCCATGGTGTCTGTTCCATAAAGAATAAGTACACCATCAAGGCCTTTTTGAAGTTCTTCTACTATGATAGAAGTGATTTTTAGCCAGTGTTCCGGACCAAGATTAGAACTATCTTCTCCCGGCATTCCCAAAGGTTCCTGGCAGGTTAATTCTATATTTTTATCCTGAAAAAAATTCTCTACATAACTATGCAGTGATTTAAACATCTTATTGTTCGGTCCGGCAACCTTGCCCTTGCCCTGAAAACCGCTAACTATAGTCCCTCCGGTAAAAATCACCAACACTCGTTTTTTCCGTTGCATTTCTACCTCCTTTGAAACAATTTCAATTTCAATAAACTTATTAACTTAGAGGCGCTCTATCGCTGACCCTAAAGATATCTATAGACAATATATCATAAAAGATTTAAAAAATCCTACTTGCTTGCTTTTTTATTTTATCACAGTCCTTAAATAATCCCTCTTAACTATTCCAAAATAAAAAGGGGATAGAGGGTCATTTTAATCACTTCTATCCCCTTGAGCTTTCATTCAAATTTCAAATCTAAAAATTTGTAAGTTTATTGTCCGCCTATTCGCCTATAATTAATAATGAATAGTTAGTCGGGTCAACCCGATTATAGTCGTAAAGTTCTACAATCTCTCCTTTGACAGTATGGTTATCACTGGCAGTAAGGGAAACATAAATTTCATCATTGCCTTCTATTTCGCATTCCAATGCAAGTAACTGAGCGGTTGGAGGATTCAGAGAAATCGTAATATTGTTAGAACCTATTTCTATCCAATCTTCATCATATATTTTTAAAGCATAGGTCAAATTAATATTATTGTTCCAGGCTTCATAAAAAGGTTTCTGGATAACTGCTGCCATTTTGATTTCCTTTAATCCTTTTTCTATCGGCATGACATAGAATCTGGCTTCTTTTATGAAAATATTGCTGGTAATAAACTTATCAGGTTGGATTTCTTCTGCATTCTCAAAACTGTTTCCACCGTTTAATTTTTGAATTCCATACTCCCCAAATGCAGGAACTTCTACTTCTCCTGCTGTCTCTCCGCTAACTTTCACCTTCAGAGTATAGGGAGATGGCTCTATCACACCCCGATCATAAGGAGGTATTGGATAACCTTCTCCATTGTGATTGTTCGAAGCTGAAACTGCGATATAAACCCATCCGGTCTCATCAGCCTCCCATTCAATTTTAAAGGTAGCCAAATCTTCGGTAATTCCTTTAACTGTATAATTATTTGCTGCAACTTCATTAAAATCATTATCTAATAATTGAAGATGAAAATCTTGATAAATCACATTATTATGTGCTTCGTAAGGTGATTTTTTTACAATCATCACTGCTTTTACTTCTTGCCCCTTATAAACTTTAGTCTTGTAAAACTTTAATTCGTGCAAGTATATTCCATCTTTAAAATCACCCGGTTGGATTTTCGGTGCATCGGCGATCCAGAGTGATGCCTCTGCGGCTTCTCCTGCTGCTTCGTATACTTCAAATGTACGCTCTTTAATTTCCTCCAGAGATTGTTTTAGCTGGTCGGCATCCTTGGCATCATAATAGGCACCATCAGTAGCCAAAGCAATTGCTTCTAACTGTTCTCTAGTTTGAGCATCAACATCAAATCCAATACTATATATTTTTATATTATATCCCTGGGTTTTTAATTGTTCTGCTACTGCTACCGGATCGCCGCCACAGGACTCCTTCCCATCACTAACCAGTACAATCATGTTATTGTTTTCCTCACCGGAAGGAAAATCTTTGCTGGCTAATTCCAAGGTATAGGCAATTGGAGTATAGCCGGTAGCTTCGGAGGCCATTACTTCCTGTTTAATTAAATCTGCATCAATGGGTACTATGGGAGCAACCAGTACAGAATCAAGACAACCTTTTTCTTTGCTCATAGAGGGATCAAAGCCAGCACCATAAATTCTTAAACCCACATTGGCATCCTTTCTTTCAGCAGCAATATTATCAATCAATCCGCACAATACTCTTTTAGCGGCATCTATCTTTAATTCGCCACCCGCTAATTTCTCATTCATACTATTGGATGAATCTAAAATATATTCTATGTATAAATTTGATTCTGCAAAACAAATACTTGCAATCAGAAAAAATATTGAAATGACCACTAAAATAATTACTTTACCTTTCATATTAATATATCCCCCTTAATTTATTTTTTATTTCCGATAATTAAATACCTTTTCATTCGCAATTAAATTGATTCCTGATTTTTTATTTTTTATAGTTATTCCTCTATCCCTCCTTCTTTTAAAAAAATTTTCAATAACTTCAATTAATTTTCCCTTAGTTTCTCAAAAAATAAAAAATAAGCCGGTAACCTAGCTGTCCTGACTCCTTTATAAGAAGTTTTAGATCTATGGCTTTGCGTCCTACCATTTCTGATAGTTTGCCTTTATCATGCTTTTGGAAATTTTTTATTCTTTTTTGAAATAACTTTACCACTTATTATATTCCCTAAAACAGCAAATTTTAGACAATAGCTGGTAAATTTGTACCGTCCACAGTCAGGTTAGTCCCTCATCAGGTTAACTTAAACTCTGCCCAATGATAATTATTAGATCCTTCTTTTTTCGCCGAATACATGGCTTTATCTGCACTTTTTATTAAAATCTCTCCTTCTTCCCCATCATCAGGGTATAAAGCTATCCCAATACTCGTAGTTATATGTATCTGATTGCCCTTAATTAAGAAAGGCTCACCAAGGGAATGAAGTATTTTTCGGGCAACATCTACAGCATTCTCTCTGGGCTTTCTAAGTCGGGGCAATAAAATAATAAATTCGTCTCCTCCTAAACGACAAATGGTATCGGCTTCCCGCAGGAGTTCATTGAATTTTTTTGCTACTTCCTGAAGTAACTGATCTCCAATATCATGGCCAAATTTATCATTAACTTCTTTAAAGTTATCCAAATCCAAAAACATCAGAGCAAATTTCTTCTTTTCTCTTTTAGCGTAAGCTATTTCCTGTTTCATTCGATCATAAAATAACACCCGATTTGGTAACTTGGTCAGATGGTCATAGAGGCTAAGAAATTTTAATTTTTCCTCTGCTTGTTTCCTCTCAATTGCAGTAGCTATCTGTTGAGAAACAAATTCCATAAGTTTAATATCTTTTTTAGAGTAAAGGTTCGGATCAGTGTAGCTTTGCAAAATCATGGATCCGATAATCTTATTTTCTATCTTTAATGGAACACCTAACCATATCTGTTTGTTGGTTATAACATCATAAGAATTAAAATCTCCCCGGTCAATCATCCTTTTATATTTACTATAATTCAATAGTAATGAATCCCCGGTTTTAAAAATATAGCTAAAAATACTATCGGAGATACTGTATTTTGAGACTAAGAAATCCTTGTCTCTTTCTCCTGTTTCATCGGCGTAATAAGAAAAATAAAGTTTGTTCTTCTCTTCATCGAATAAGGCAATGTAAAAATTAGTCGTATCGATAATAGTACTGAGCTCTTCGCGAATAACTGGATAGAGTTGCGTTAAGGAAATATCGGAGTTAGCTGCGCGGGAAATATTATATAATACGTTATTTATTGTTTCATTTTCTTTACGATTAGTAATATCATTTAATAAAAATATTTTTCCGGTAATTTCCCCGTTCACCTGGTTTAAGGTAACAGAAACAGAAACATGGATTAATTTATCATTCTTTTTCTTCGCTATCAATTCCAAATCAGTAAAAACACGGTCACTACCCAAAATTTGTGTATGCCAATTAGTAAGTATCTTTTCAATATGTTTACCTCTCATCTCCTCAAGTTCATAGCCAAAAAGCTCTTCAAATCGTTTATTTACCTCCAGAACAATACCATCCATATCGGTATAGGCCAATGCTTCCGGCGAATTTTTAAATAGACCGATAAACTCCTGCCTGCTTCGTTGAAGTGCTTGTTCGTTCTTTTTAAACCTGGATGTATCACTAAAAACAGGTTTTGCCCTTAAATTTGTTTTTCTATTTCTATTATTAGGATTATCCGTTTTTTCTTTTAACCGGCTGAATTTATTTACCAATTTATTTAAATAACTACTATCTTTCCTTTTTCTCCTCATTAATCCGTCTCATTTCCTTTTTCTTTAAAGATGTCTTATATATTTATACCACATAATTTTTAAAAATCCTCTTTTTACAGAAATAAAAATATGAGCAAATTTTTAAGTTGTTTTATTCTGTAATTTTAAAAAATAAAAATTAGATGTAGAATGTAAGATGAAGAATAAAAAGAAGAGATAAATTATGGTTTCAGAATTTAATAAAATTGAATTTAAGGAATTCTTTTGATTTTTTTTGTTTTTAGGGGACGGCCCTTTGTTTCAAAAATGATTCAAAGAACCGTCCCCTGATTCACTGTAAATTTTCTCTAATTGTTATGTAAAATATATAAATAGCGAATATTAAAAACTTGCTACAACTTTGTTATTTAAAAAACAAAATGCATTACTGAAAAATAGTAAGAGTAAAAAGACATAATTTATAACTAGTTTTTAAAGAAAAAATTAAAAAATGGGAAAATTTAATATTTAATAATTAAACAAAGTCCTTCTTACTGCTTCTTTCCAACCCTTGTACAATTTATCTCGCTCTTTATTATCCATTTTACAATTGAAGATTATATCAGGAGCTCTTAATGCTTCTATTTCCTCCTTACTATTCCAAAACCCTATTGCAAGTCCTGCCATAAAAGCAGAACCTATAGCGGATAATTCTTCTATTTTATTACGAACAACAGCTACATTCAGTATATTAGCCTGAAACTGCATTAAAAAGTTATCTCTTGTCGGTCCTCCGTCAACACGTAATTCCTTAAGTTTAACTCCTGATTCCATCACCATTAAATCCAATATATCCTTTATCTGGTAAGCTATTGATTCCTCTGCAGCTCTTACGATATAAGCTTTTTTTGTCCCTCTGCTAATACCCATAATGGAGGCTTTAGCCTCACTGTCCCAGTATGGGGCACTTAAACCTACAAATACCGGAACTAAATATACCCCTCCATTACTATCTATAGAAGCGGCTATCTTTCCAGCTATCTTTGAATTAGGAATTAACTCTAAATCCTCTACAAGCCATTTAATGGTTGCTCCAGTACAATTTATATTACCCTCAAATACATATTCTATGTGATTATCCATCCCCCAGGCTATGGAAGTTACAAGCCCACTATTTGAATGTAATAAATTTTTACCTATATTCATCATAACAGAAGACCCAGTGCCATAAGTTGTCTTGGCCATACCTTTTTCAAAGCAGTTTTGTCCAAACAATGCGGCATGGGAATCACCCATGATACCAGCTATTGGTATTCCCTTTTCCAATATTCCGTTTAGGGTTGTATAACCAAATATCTCATCTGAATATTTAACATTGGGAGTCATAGTTTTTGGTATAGTAAATATTTGTAATAACTCTTCGTCCCATTTTAATTCTTTTATATTAAATAATTGCGTTCGACTAGCATTTGAATAATCCGTTACATGTTTTTTTCTCTAATGATGCAACTGCTAAAGCTCCATTAAAACATCACTAGCACCTGTACTATCAACAGATTTTACATCGAAGGAAGGGCAGATTGTATGCTTTTAGTATATATATTCTGAACCATTTTCCCTTTTTTAAAACTATAGATTTAAATTCTTTATTAAAGAGTTTTTTTACCACCGTTTTCAAATCTACTTTACCACAATAAAAGCGAGACCGGTAGAACATTCTCGAATCTCAACTGGCTTCATATTTACTTTTTTACTTTTGTCTTTTCTAATATATTTGTTAATCGTTTTACATATATATTTTCCCTAATAACCTGTACATTAAAAGTTCGGAAAAGGCCAGTACCTAATGTCAATGCTACTAATGCCTGATTACACCTTTCCCGCTAGAACATCTTTTAAAATTACAAAATTTCATTATCTTACCTGGTATAAGAAAATAATTTACTTCAAAAACAAAATCCATGTTAATATTACCAACAACTGAAACATCAGGGTTCACAATCAGATAGACTCCCCTAAAAATGTATTTTATTGTTTCTTAAAATATAAGTTACTTAAGAAGGCTTAAGAAGAGATCCATAAAACGTTCATTATCAATGTGTGTGCATACTTTTACATTTGGTGCGAATTTACATTCTTTTAATGCTTCATTTCTATCGGCGACCGTCATTCCACGAGTTAACTCTCCTTTAGTTTCAATATCTACATACATATCCTTTAGAGTGAATATATCTTCATTTATTAAGAGCGCGATTGCCTGCGGATCGGGCAAATAACAGTAATCTATTCCAAAAGCTGCCTTCATAAACTTCAGCCAGGGTTCTGCCGCTTCTACAATAAGTCTACTTACAGGTGTATCAGCCTTCCTAATAATATCAAGATGTTCCCTTTTTAACATTGATTTTTTGGATGTCTCAAAACCAGTCATATATAAAGGCATTCCAGAATGAAAAACTATTTTCGCTGCTTCGGGATCACAATACATATTGAATTCAGCAACAGAGGTGTAACAATCCAACGGTTGTGTCCATCCCCCTCCCATAATAACAGTTTCCTTTAACAGTGCGGGCAATGAAGGCTCTTTTCTTATCGCCAAAGCAAGATTAGTTAAAGGACCAATACACACCATAGTTATTTCCTTAGGATATTTTTTCGCTTGTTCAATTATAAAATCAACCGCATGTTTGCTTTGGGGTTTCAAATTAATTGTACTGTTTGAAATCGGAGCTCCCTTTTTCCATCCAGAACGCTCAAGGATTTTAGAAAAAGTATTTCTGATTTCCTCCATTTCCTGAATTATTGGATTTTTAGCTCCCGGATAAACATTTATTTCAGGTCTATTCATAACTTCTAATAAATTAAGTGCATTTATTGTACCCTGTTCGGCTGTTACATTCCCGTTTACTATGGTTATTCCCAGCGTCTCAATTTTATCTGAATTCAAAGCCATTACTATTGCTAATCCATCATCAATGTCAGCCCCTAAAGCTCCAATACCTGGATCCGTGTCAAGAATTATTTTCTTCATATTTTCATCCCCTTTTATTTTTTATAATACTTAATGTCCTTGTAGCAAGATCAGAGATATTTAACTCTGTCATGCCTGCCAATGCAGAACTTACTTGATCATTCATTGGATTTATCCATTTGCTTGGAAGTCTGGATGCACCTGTTATTATACCAAGAATGGAACCAACTGTAGCTCCATTACAATCTGTATCCAAGCCCGCCATAACTGCGATTGTAATAGATTTACTAAAATCACCTTCTCCGTAAATCAGAGCCATAACCACTATGGCTGCATTTGGTATTACGTGAAACCAATTATAATCACTATATTTTTCTCTTATGCATTGAAATGTATCTCGCCAGTCCGAATTGTTTTTACTCCACTTCATAACATTTTTGATTGTTTCATATAACCTTGATTTTGCAGGTACTCTAGAAAGTGCAAGTTTAATAACTGTACTTATATCAGAAGTTCCAAACGAAGCTGCAATTGCAGCAGAAACGAACAGTTCTCCATAAATTCCATTTTTCTGATGAGAAATAATTGCATCTCTGTAAGCAAACTCAGTCGCTTTTTCTAAATTAGCAGGATTTACATATCCCCATATATCACCACGAATTTGTGCTCCAATCCATTCACGATAAGGATTGTAATAAAATGCTGTCTCAGGTGGGTTAATACCATTGATTAAGTTCTTATAAGCAACTCTCTCAGCTGTATATGTTAAAAAAAGTGGAAGATATTCAAGCCAGGTCATTCCAATATCAATCGATGTAAATTCCTTACCGTACCTTTCCAGTACCCTGAGACCAATTATCGTATAATCAATATCATCATCACGTAACATACTGTTTTTTTCAAGTACATTTTCAAAAACACCTGTCTTATATCTTTTAACCTGCTCTTCGTCCATATTAAAATTTGTTGGCAACCCGTTTTTTTTAGATATGTAATATTTAATTGGCCAATTATTCTTCCATTTATTTAATTCCTTAATTTGCTCAAAAGACATGCCTTCAACAGGTTTTCCTAATAAACAACCAGCACATCTTCCTAGCCATCCTCCGTATATATGGTCCAATAATTCATCATCTTCAAGTAGTATAGGATTAAGTTTGTGGTTAAAGACATTTTCACTACTATTATTTTTTATTTTCACATAATCATTTGGTTCATAGTACCCGTAATCTTTACGAACTTTGGAATTAATAATCTCCTCATATAAACTTTTTAATTTTTCTTCTTTTTGTTTCCCTTCATTTTCAGCTAAAAATTGTTTTAGCAATTGTTTAATCTCAATAATTTTTATATCTTTGCCCTCTTGATAAGACTGAAATATTTCATCCAGCATAATTTGGGAAAGCGATAACCATTCGATTGTACCCATTTATCCTCGATACCTCCTTTAAATAATTATTTATTCTTTTATACCAGTTCCTGTGACAGCTTGAACAAAAAAACGCTGTAGCGGTAAAAGAATCAGTATGGGTATTATAGCTGCCAGAATAACTCCGGCAAATAACAAATTCCATTTAGTTTGATACTGTGTGAAGAAATTAGATATTGCAACTTGCACCACTCTATATTCAGGACTATTACCAACTAGTAATGGGTAAAAAAATTCATTCCATCTTAATATTAACATCAATATACTTGCACTAACAATAACTGGTTTTGAAATTGGAAGTACTATTTTATAAAAAATTGTGAACCAGGAAGCACCATCAATACGAGCAGATTCAAATAATGCTTTTGGGAATCCTTTAAAAAACTGTCTGAAAAGGAAAATTATCATTCCATTGGCTATGCTTGGCAAGATTAAGCCTGTATAAGTATTGACTAATCCAAGTTGCCGAATAAAGTTATAAAGAGGTATTGCAATTGACTCGAATGGAATCATAAATGTAACGAGAACTATGACAAATAATATATCCCTACCTTTAAACCTAAAATGCGCAAAAGCAAAACCTGCCATGCTATTTACTACAAGTCCACCAAAAACACTCATAATTGAAATAAAAAAACTGTTGAATAAAGCTCTCCCAAAATTAATTTCCTTAAAAATATCAACATATGCAACAAAAGTAAGTTTCGTTGGAATTAGAGTGCGCCAAGTAAAGGGAGTCATATATTTAAATACATCTTCCGATGTTCTAAAAGAAGATACTAATACAACATAAACCGGAGCTAAAATAAACAAAGAGTAAATAAATAATAAAGCGTATGTGGTAATTTGACTATTAAATCCCTTTTCCCCTAACATGTAAACATCTCCTCCTATAATTTAATCTTCGGTTCTTAATGCTCTCAACTGTATTCCAACAACTATTAAAATAATCATAATTAACATCACAACAATAGCATTTGATCGGCCAACGTCTGAATATGAAAAAGCACTTTCGTATGCTTCATACATAAGTAAATGAGTTGACCTGGAAGGTCCACCCTGAGTCAAGGTATATACTGGAGCAAACATAAGGAAATTTGCAGTTGTTGCACCAACTGCAATAAAAACGATAGCTTTTTTTAGTAAAGGTAAAGTCACATATATAAACATCTGTAACGGTGAAGCGCCATCTATACATGCCGACTCATAAATTTGTAAGGGTATTTCCTGCAATGCCGCGAGAATAAAGATCATCCAATAACTAAATCCAATCCAACTAACAATTAAAATAATGCAGTACAATGCTTGCGTTTGACTGATAAGAAATAATTGTTTGGGTATTTCAGCTAATGATAATATACCATTTATAAATCCATTAGGCTTTAGCAGTAGTCCCCAAATAACTGAAGCTATTGGAACTGAAATTGCTACCGGTAAATAAAATAATGTCCTGAAAGTATTAATTCCTTTTACACGCTGATTTAGTAAAACTGCAATTAATGTTGCCATAATTACTTGTAGCGGATTTACTATTAAATTGAATTTCAAAGTCATCTTTAAGGAATCTAAAAATACCGGATCACTAAACAGTTTTATATAATTTATAAGTCCTACAAAATTGAGTGTATGTTTAATAAAGGAATACGAATATAAGCTTCTTATTGCTGCATAAAAGAGAGGATAAACCTTAAAAAAAAATAAAATCACTAAAGCAGGAAATAAAAATATAAAAATGATATACCACTTTGTCTTCATACAAATTACTCCTAGTAAAATACATAAGTAAAATCATTAATTAAATTCATTTTAACCAACTCTATTTAAATAGTTGATCAAAAGTAATTGAAAATAAAAGGCAGACATAAAAATATAATAGAAACAGCGAATTTGAGATGGGAAATATAATATTTCCCATCTCAAATTTTTAACTTACATACATTATTGTGTATATTTTTCTAAAACACGGTCAATTTCTTGAGCTGCTTCTTTTAATACATCCTCTGGATTACCCCCATTACGAATATCCTCAAAGGCTCTAGTAATTATTTTCTCCCATTCTAAATATCCAGGAGTTTTTGGGCGTATCTTTGCTGTATTTTCCGACTCAAAAAGAACTAATAGAACGGTATCATCGCCAATTTCTTCTGCTTCTTGTTTTGCATATGCCAGGGTATGTTTATTCGCGGATAGATTTCTATCGTGTTTGTAATAAATTAGATTTCCCTCTTTTAGAGTCAAAAATTTAACAAATTCCGCGGCGGCTTCTTTGTGTTTACTATATTTGCTTATTCCAATATGCCAGCTACCAGTAGGAGTTACAGGTTCCCCTTCTTCAAAATAGGGATGTGGTGCATAAATCCAGTTTAGGTTACTAACGCTATTGAAATTACCAATATGCCAAGGCCCTGTTAAGATTATTGCTAGTTTACCCGCTTTAAATAATTCAGGTGACTGAAAAGGTCCCATCCCAAGAGGACTTATTTTATATTTATTAAATAAGTCCTGATAGAATTGAGCTGCTTGTATCCAGGGTTCCTCTGTAATATAACCAGTGGATTTAAATCCATCGGGACTTACACCGCTGCCACCTAAGGACTGAGCCAATGGCAGCATCTGATATGGCCTGCTAAACTGGTCAAATGCTAATCCCCATATATCAGTCTGTCCATCGTTATTTGTATCTACTGTTAGCTTTTGTGCTGCATCAACAACCTTTTTCCACGTCCATCTTTTTGCGGGATCTTTAGACGGGATTTCTACTCCATATTTTTTAAAGAGATCTACATTGATATACATTCCAACACTGGAAGAATTTAAAGGTGCTGCCATGAACTTCCCATCAAAGCTTCCACCATTTAATGCTGCATCTACAAATTCACCTTTTTCCTCAGAATTAAAATATTTATCCAAAGGTTCCAGATAATCTTTAATACTATAATTTGCGACTAATGGGGCATCTACATTCAATATATCTATTTCGTCACTGTTTACCTGCATTTTTGTTTCGATTACTTCAAACATTTGTTCAAAAGGATAACCATTAATTTTTACGACAATATTTGGATGTGTACTCTCAAATTCCTCTACGACTTTTTCCAAATTTTTTACAATATTTTGATATGTAAGAAAAACAATAGTTGTTTTCTGTTCAGCCGCTACTGCACCTGCAAACAACATCATTATCAAAGACACGATCAAAATAATTTCAATCATACCTCTTTTCAAAATAATCAACTCCTTTTTTAATTTTTGATAAATTAAGGCTAAAAATAAGTTATTTATTCGTTGTCAATCACCTCCAGAATTTAAGCTGATGTCCTGGCTTCAAGATGTGGTTACAAATTGATACTCCAGAACCTCCTTATTTTCATTCTCTATTTTAACAGAATCAAAGGAAAGTATTCATTTACCACCTCCTCTTTAAAACAGAACTTCATTTATAAAAAATAACTGCATATAATATTTTAAAACTTGCTAATTTATTAGTTTCATTATTTATTTTAAGTGTTTCGGCTTCTATTAATGTACTCATCCATCTTAATATATTTTGATCTACTTCGTCTTTAATCTTCTTACTGAATCCCGTTCAATAAGCTCAGTTTCAAACTCTACAGATTTCTTTATTTTCTTCTTATCTATCAATTTAAGTAAGGT
>ASPA01000038.1 GCA_000405605.1 Atribacteria bacterium SCGC AAA255-G05 | reverse complement strand
TACTGGAGTTTGACTTAAGAAATACTGGAGTTTGACTTAAGAAAAATTCTTATTATCTTTTATTTATAAGGGTTTGCTGAAACATACAATATTAACAATATATATAATAACAACAACAGAGATGTGTTGTTATTATTTAAAATAATTAAAGAGGGAAGAAATGAAAGAATCCGGAGAGGTCATTATAAAAAATAATAACGAAATTGATTTACCAAAGATAATAAATTCCGAAGTAAATTTATTAGTATTCCCATTTTTTGTATTAGAAAGGAAAAGTAAAAAATTAGAAACCGAATATAAAGATATAGTTAAAAGAGGGGGTCAAAAGATAGAGATTATTTGGAATGTCTCTGCAAACCCTAAATATGGTTATCCTGGTCCTTTTGATAGAGAGGTTCACAAGATTATAGAACAGATTATCAGTGAAATTTTAAAAGAAGAAGGGGAAATAAAAAACCCAATATCTTTTTCTATTTATGATCTATGTAATAGGATGGGAATTACCAGTGCCGGGGGAGATAATTATCAACGAATAAAAAAAGCTTTAGAAAAAATAAGAGCAACCACTATAAAATCAGAAGGAGCTTTATATCAAAAAAAAGAAAAGAAATGGATATCAAAAGTTTTTGGAATATACGATGGGGTTATTTTTAGGGGTGAGCAATTAGAAGATGGTACCATTGCAGAAAAAAATTTATTGTATCTGGGTGATATCTATCTCCAGAGCTTAAATTCCTTTTATGTGAAGCCAATCGATTATGATTATTTCAAAAGCCTCAAAAGTAAAATAGCTTCGAGGCTTTATGAAATTTTAGGGGTAAAGTTTTACGGTTTGAGAAATAAGAGAGAAAAATTTATTTGTTACAGATATTCTAAATTATGTCAGCTTCTTCCGGTAACCCCCCATGAGTATATCTCTTTAGCCAAACAACAATTAGACCCAGGCAATAATGAGCTTATTGATACCGGTTTTATTTCAAAATTTGACTGGAGTGAAAACGGAAACAAGGATTGGCTTATATATTACTGGCCAGGAGATAGAGCTAAAGAAGAAATGAAAAGGGCAAAACTAAGGAATATTAATAACCGGGCAGGAGAATATCTACCAGGTCCAAAACCTGTCTGCGTGCGAACACGCACAGGCAGAGAAGAAGTAATAAAATATTCCAAAGAGCAGATTACTTTAATTAATCAATTAGTTGAAATAAATGTTTCTAAAATAACCGCTGAAAATCTAATTAAAAACAATGATCAGGAATTAATAAAAAAATGGATTGAGGCAATTAATTATACGAATGCCGAGGATAAAGCGGCTTATTTAGTGAAGGCCATAAGAGAAAATTGGCAGGTCCCGGAGGAATATTTAAGGGAAAGAAAAGAGGAAGAGCAAAAAGAAGAAAGGGAAAAAATAGAAGTTATTAAAGTAAAACAACAAGAAGAGAAAAATAAAAAGAGGCAGGAAGAGATTAAAAAGATAGAGCAAATTTATAATTCTCTTGATCATTTACAGCAGGAAGAGATAAGGATAGAAACAGAGAACAGGTTGCCAGATTTTTGGAAAGTGCAATTAAATAAGGAAAGAGTTAAAGGGAAAACATCAAAAATGCTTGAGGTTGTCCTGGAAGAAAAGAAGAGAGAAATAATAAAAGAGTGGATGGATTCCGGAAGGATTGAAGATAAAAACAGTAGACCATTGTATCGTTAGGTAAAACAAATTTTTGACTAAGCAAGGAAAATTTGTTAAGCTGTTATTAGTGAAATTTTTTAAAAGTTTTGAGGGAGGTAGATTGTATGCTTAAATATGTGCTTGAGGTTGTAAAACAAAATTTATCATCATCACCCCCCCCCCCCCGATATCCAGAGCAGGTTTCTCTCCTATTTAATTCGAGAAAATCTCATTTTTTTTACAAATTAAGAAGAAATTATTAATAAAAAACTCAGAGGTGGCAGCATACCAGCCTTTGAGTTTTTTTATTTTTAGGTTTTGCTGTAAAGTTGTTTTGGAAGAAAAGAGAAGCGAAATAATAAAAGAGTGTGCGCCAAGAAAGCTTGGCAGTTCTTGCCGGTGAGAGTCCGGATTAGGCAAAGGTTAGCCGCCAGCCTAACACCTATACCACATACAAGAGGGTAACCGAATGTATGAAGCTGGTAGGCGGGAGTTATTAGGCCGTAACGCAAGTGAAGGTATTAAGCCCCGAAAATTTATATGGTGGGGAGAGCCGACAGTGTACTCTTACTGGAAGGCAGCATATTGTTTAAACGAAAAAGGCAAGTTTAACAATACTCCCCGGGGTCCGAGGCCATGGCATGATAACAAAGGGAACTGTCAGGAACTTGGGAGAACCAGACTATTCCATCTGGGGTAATCTGCAAACAACCGGAAGACGGGAGGATGTATGGGAAGATAATCTGGTAGTCGGACTAACTCATAGTACTCTGAGGACGGGAAAGCCGGCCACACAGGGAAGGGGTTAGCACTAATACGCAGAAGGAAAGGAGAAACATATGCTGTCTGCTAAGACAGGAAAGATTGTATCTACTGAGGTACAATTTGATATGCAAACGAAACTGAACCTTATAACCGAACATACTATTAAAGACAAAGACTTTAAGTTTACCAGTCTTGCGCATTTACTAAACGAGATATCACTAAAAGAATGTTTTCATATGCTGAAGAAGAACAAAGCACCCGGTCAGGATAAGGTAACCTATGAGGAATACGGAGATTACCTCTTTACCAACATACAGAAATTAGTAAAGAGGATGAAGACAGGGAAATATTACCCGCAGCCGGTAAGAAGAGTCTACATATCCGAAGGAGAAGGCAAGGTAAGACCACTAGGAATACCAGCACTAGAAGACAAGATAGTACAGATGGGAATAACCAGAATATTAAACTCTATATTCGAGCCGAACTTTCTGGACTGTTCCTACGGATTTAGAACCGGAAAAAGTTGTCATCAAGCATTAAAACAGTTAGACAACAGCATAATGACCAAACCGGTAAGCTACCTGATAGATGCCGACATACGCAACTTCTTCGATAATGTAGACCATGACTGGATGATGAAGGTGCTTGGAGAAAAGATAGCGGATAAGAATTTACTGAAGATCATAAAGAAATTTCTTAAGGCAGGAGTAATGGAAGCAGACAAGCTATATAAGACCAAGGAAGGAACACCTCAAGGTGGAATCTTATCACCGACCTTGAGCAATATCTATCTGCACTATATACTTGATTTATGGATGGAGAAGATAGTAAAAAGGGATACATCCGGATTTATAGAGCTGTTGCGCTATTGTGACGACTTTGTGATTTTGGTGCAGTACAAGAATGAGGCGGAAAAGATATTAAAAGAGTTGGAAGAACGGCTAAACAAGTTTGGACTTGACCTGTCTAAAGAAAAGACCAGACTGATTGAGTTTGGAAGATATGCGAAAGACAAGAAACCGGATACGTTTGATTTTCTGGGATTCACTCACTTCTGCGATAAAACACGAAATGGCAGCTTTAAGGTAGGTAGAAAGACCAGAAGGAAGAAGTTTAACCTAAGCTTAAAGAAGATGAATAGCTGGCTAAAGGCAATAAGGAACAGGGTTAAAACCAGAGTATGGTGGAAGATAGTATCTGCCAAATTAAGAGGACATTTTGAATATTACGGTATAAGCGGTAATTACACTGCAATTAAAGACTTTTACCAATTAACCCTTAGACTTATATTCAAATGGATTAATAGGCGGAGCCAGAAGAAGAGCATGAATTGGAAACAATTCATAAACTATTTAAAATACTATCCGTTGCCCTTACCTAAAATCAAACATAATATCTATATCTTTAATAGTATATAAGTGAGCATTAGTGAAGAGCCGGATGTGGGAAAACTACAAGTCCGGTTCTGTGAGGGGTGAGCTATCATTTAGCTAGGGAACAAATATTGTGACACTTCCCTAAGGAAACAGGAAGCAAACAGGGAATACAAAGCCGTTCCTAAGGTTGAGAGATACTCATCTACTCGACGGATTGATTCCGGAAGGATCAAAGTGTGATTGTGATAAAGAACCGCCACCCGTCATATTTTTGAATAAAATAAGCATATTTTTAGATCTATTAGTAAGGGGATAATCGTCTCCTTGCCAATATAATAAATTCTCAAAAAAAGATAAGGTAAGAATAATGAAAATTCAGAAAAGGTTTTTTACAATCATCTTATCACTTTTAATCGTGATAGGTTTAACCTGCATTTTAATTAGCAGGAATATAGCTACTAATATCATCAAACAACAAATCACCAACAATCTAATAAATACTACTAAATCCAGAGCAGAACATATAAAAACTTTTTTCAATTTAGAAAAAGAAGCAGTTAAACAGTTATCTGAGAGTATAGTTATGGGTCCTTGCTTCAGAGAACTTTTATCCTCCACCAAAGAAGAAGAAGATTATCCCATAAAATTTAATAAGGTTATTCTCAGATTAAAAAATACTGTCCAGGCAGGAGAATATTTTTACAGTGTCTTTGTCTTAGATACTAAAGGCCTGGTTATTGCCTCCAGTGACGAAGAAGATATTGGGAAAGACAAGAGCAAGGACCCTTACTTTCTGGGAGGGAAAGAAGGTATTTTTATTAAAGATATTTATATATCTTCTTCTAAACAAAGAGAGACGATGGCTTTTTCATCTCCTATTTTAACTGAAGAAGATGATAGGTTTTTAGGGGTAATGGTACTTAGAGTATCTCCTGAGGCATTATTCCAGATAACTACAAATTATGTCGGCCTAGGAGAAACCGGAGAAACCTATCTGGTAAACCAAGACGGTTATATGGTTACCCCCTCGCGATTTATCGATGATGTTATTTTTAAGCAAAAGATCAACCTAATACACCCAGAGCATTTTGAACCTTCCGATACTCCCTTGAAAGAAGGGATAGATACCCTTAAAGATTATCGAGGCATTGAAGTACTCAGCGTAGATGCCCATCTATCCGAGATGAACTGGTGTTTAATAGCCCAGATAGATACCAAAGAAGCCTTTGCTCCGGTCACTCAGTTGACCTACACCTTTATTTTGATGTTTATCATTATCCTATTTATTGGCGTGTTTATCGCTGGTTTTGTCTCAAGGACTATTACCAGACCATTAAGAAGATTACATGAGGGGACCGAAGAGATAACCAAGGGAAACTTAAATTATAAAGTGGGGACTACCTCCCCTGATGAAGTAGGACAATTATCCCGAGCTTTTGACCAAATGACGGTTCACTTGAAAAAATCAGGGGAAGAGCTGGAGGGATACAGTAGAAATCTAGAGAAAAAAGTAGAAGAGAGGACCAGGGATTTAGAGATAGACATAGAGAAAAGGAAAAAAGTAGAAGATATGCTAGAAAAAATTTCCCGTATTGACTCCTTAACCGGCTGTTATAACCGGGGATACGGATTGGAGTTGCTGGATAGGCAGATTAAGCTATCCCACCGCAGCAAGTCTCCCCTCTTGCTGGCTTTTCTGGATATAGATAATTTCAAAGGTATCAATGATACTTTTGGTCATGGAGAAGGTGATCAGGTTTTAAAAGAAACAGTCAACCTTTTCAAATCTACATTAAGGGAAGTGGATATCATCTGTCGTATGGGAGGAGATGAATTCTTATTAATATTTCCGGATAATTCTTTAAAAGAAGCACCCTTAATTAAGGAAAGATTGGATAGAGATTTAATTAAATTAAACCAAAGTCTAAAGAAACCTTACAAGATAGACCTCAGTATCGGTCTTTCGGAGTATGATCCTGTTAATCCTCTAACCACGGATGAATTAATCCGGATAGCCGATCAGAAGATGTATGAGGAGAAGAAAAATAAAAAATAAAATTATAATAGAAATGTCCAATATCAAGAGGTTGTCCTGAAGAAGAAGAGAAGGAAAGAGTTAATAAAAGAGTGGATGGAATCCGGAAGGATTAAAGACATAAACAGCGAGTAAAGAATATTATTAGGAATTAGGAAAAGGTTATTAAAGATAAAAAAGGAGGGGTAAAATGGCAAAGAAAAAATGCCAGAAATGTGGAAAAATATGGAACGGTTGGGCTCAGCCGGATATTTGTCCGGATTGTGGTGCTAAGTTAGAAAATGTTGATGAGGAGAAAGAAGAGGAGGATGTTAAATAATTTATAAGATTCAAATAACAGCACACTATTTATATACTTAGTTTATCCTATGAGATTAATAGGAGGTAAAAAATGGAAGACGAGGACAAGACAAAAGTAGAATTAATAAAAGAACTGAAAGCTTTGAGAAAAGCGGGGGGTCAATGAACCACCTCACCAAACGCAAGCAGGCGGAGGAAAAATTAACCGAAACCAAAGAATATTTGGAAAACCTGATCAAATATGCAAATGCACCTATTATTGTTTGGGATACCTCGCTGTCAATAACCCTCTTTAACCGAGCTTTTGAAAATCTAAGCGGTTACCAGGCAAGTGAAGTAATGGGTAAAAAAATTGATATTCTTTTCCCCGAAGACAATATTGAAAGTACGCTTGAACATATTCAAAAAACGGCAAGTGGAGAAAGATGGGAATCTGTAGAGATTAAAATCCAGAGAAAAGACGGCGAACTAATGATAGCGTTATGGAATACAGCCAATATTCTGGATAAAGAAAAGAAAAATATCATTGCAACCATTGCACAAGGACAAGATATCACCGAGCGCAAGCAGGCCGAGGAGTCGTTGCGAAGGGAGCGGCAGCAGTTCTATAGTATACTGGAAGTTATGCCGATGATGGTGTGTCTGCTAACGCCGGATTACCATATCCCCTTTGCTAATCGTGCTTTTCGGGAAAAGTTTGGCGAGTCGAAGGGGAGACACTGTTATGAATACTGTTTTGGGAAAAAAGAGCCCTGTGATTTCTGCGAGTCATATGAGGTTTTAAAAACCGGAAAGCCTCATCGCTGGGAAGTAACCAGCCCGGATGGCGCCACCGTTATAGACGTATATGACTTTCCTTTCACCGATGTGGATGGTTCGCCCATGATTCTTGAAGTAAATGTCGATATTGCCGAACACAAACAAGCAGAAGGAAAACTCAAAAAAACCATGGATGCAACCATAGAGACCATGTCTAAAATAATAGAAGCCAAAGACCCTTATACCTCCGGTCACCAACAGAGGGTTTCTCAACTAGCCACTGCCATAGCTAAAGAGCTAAACTTTTCTGAAGATAAAGTTGAAGGGATAAGAGTAGCCTCTTTAATCCATGATATTGGGAAGATCGGCCTGCCTACTGAAATCTTAAGCAAGCCCGGAAAATTATCCGATATAGAATCTAATCTCATCAGAGAACACTCCCAAATAGGATATGATATTTTGAAATCCAATGATTTTTCTCATCCTGTAGCAAACATTATCCTGCAACATCACGAAAGGCTAAATGGTTCAGGATATCCTAATCATTTAAAAGGAGATGAAATTCTTTTAGAGGCAAAAATAATAGGAATAGCTGATGTAGTAGAGGCAATGTCTTCTCACCGTCCATATCGCCCGGCACTCGGAATAGATGCAGCCTTAGAAGAAATCTCTCAGAACCGAGGAATTCTCTATGACTCGGAAGTTGTAGATGCCTGCCTTAAGCTCTTTAAAGAGAAGGGATTTAGATTTGAATAGATAAAATTGATTAAAATAAATATTTGATTCCAGATCACTCATCAGATTTTAAAATAATCATAGATATAATCTAAATAAAAATACAGGGGGCAATTTTGGACATCAGAAAATTAAATAATGAACAAAATAAAGCCAAAGAGAAAGCTTTGAAATATGAAAAACAGAATTACATTAAACAGCTATTCGATCACTCACCGGATTTTCAAATAATCCTGGATGGTGAAGGAAAAATTATGAGAGTAAATCAGGCTTTTGAAAAAATGATTGAAAAAAAGAAGGGGAAATTAATTGGTAGTTTTATTTATGAGTTCATACCTGAAGAGGAAATAAAAAAAAGTTAGGGATAAAATCTTAAAAGAGAAAAATTTAAAGAATGTAGAAATAACTGTAAATGTTCCCAAAAAAGAACCTTTGATTTGTGACTTTTCGGGTGCTTTGTTTACTAAAATAGACGGAAAAGATGGCATCTATCTAAGCGGTAGGGATATGACTGAAAGAAGAAAATTACAACAAAATCTTATGGAGTTAAACGGAAGCTTAGAGAAAAAAGTAATAAAAAAAACCAAAGAATTAAGAAAAGTTCAATTCCAGCTTATGCAATCGGAAAAATTATCTATCATCGGAGAATTGGTGACCAGTGTAGCCCATGAGGTTAGGAATCCTTTAGCTACCATAAGCCTAATTGTTCAACATTTAGAGAACAAATCTGCCGATAATTACCAAATAGAAAAATTAAAAGCAATCCAAAGAAACATAAATCGCATAGATAAGATTGTCTTTGGCTTACTAAATTTTTCTCATCCCTCCCGCTTTAATTTTGGTTATTACAATGTCAATGAAATATTAGAAAGATTAGAGCCGATCTTAAATCATTTTCTTCCAGAGAATATAAAAATCATTAAGAGATATGATTCAAAATTGCCCCAGGGCTGGTTTGATTCAGCTTGCCTGGAACAGGTTTTTTTAAACTTAATTTCTAATGCCATACAGGCGATGAAAAAGGGCGGGGAACTTTATATTACTACCAGTTTTGATCCTGTTCAAAAAGGAATAATAATAAAATTTAAAGATACGGGGGTAGGCATCCCGGGAGGAAATATCAAAAAAATATTTACGCCCTTTTTTACTACTTTTAAGGAAGGCACTGGCTTAGGCCTCTCTATTTGTCGGAATATCATCAAGGACCATAAAGGTACTATTTCAGTAGAGAGTAAGTCGGGGGAAGGAACAATTTTTAATGTTTACTTTCCCCTGGAAAAAAGAAAAGAGAAAAAGCAGGTGGTTGAGGGGATATAATGACTAAGGCTAATATTTTAATCATTGATGATGAAGTAGATTTATGCCAGAGTCTGCTTGAATTATTAGAGGAAGAAAAATACAAAGTTTTTATTGCCCATAGTGGCAAGGAAGGTTTGATAAAGGTCAAAGAAAATTTGCCTGATTTAGTCCTTTTGGATATAAAGATGAGCGGAATAGATGGGATTGAGACTTTAGAGAAAATACGGGCTATTAATAAGGATATCTCAGTGATTATGTTAACTGCTTATCAGACCGTAGAAACTGCGGTAAAGGCGATGAAACTGGGAGCTTACGATTATATTAGCAAACCTTTTAATTTCGAAGAATTAATGATAATCATTAGAAGAGCTCTTCAGATACGTGATTTGTCTAAAGAAGTTATCTCTCTACGTCACCAAATAAGAGAAAAATATAGTTTTAATAATATTATCGGAAAAAGCGATAAAGTAAAAGAAGTACTGTATAAGATTGAAAAAGTTGCTCCAACCAATGCTACTGTGTTGATAAGAGGAGAAAGCGGTTCCGGGAAAGAATTAATTGCCAAGACTATTCATCAATACAGCGCCAGAAGAGATAGGCCATTTATAGCCGTTGATTGTGCCAGTATGCCAGAGACTTTGATAGAGAGTGAATTATTTGGTCATACCAAGGGGGCCTTCACCGGGGCAGTAGCGAAAAGAGTAGGTAAATTTGAATTAGCGCAAAGCGGGACATTTTTTTTAGATGAGATTGGTAATTTATCAGTTAATATTCAAGCTAAGTTATTAAGAGCACTTCAGGAAGGGGAAATAAATCGTATCGGAGAAAAGTATCCGATTAAGATTGACGTACGAGTGATCATTGCCAGTAATACCAATTTAGAAGAAGAGATAAAAAGAGGAACCTTTAGAGAAGATTTATATTATCGTATCAATGTTTTTTCTATCTTTCTTCCTACTTTACGGGAGCGGAAAGAAGATATGCCCTTATTGGCTTTGCATTTTCTAAATCAGTTTAATTCGATATTTGGAAAGAAAATTAGGAATATCTCGGAAGAAAGTATGAAGCTGCTGATAAATTATTCCTGGCCGGGTAATGTCCGGGAACTTCAAAATGTTATTCAGCAGGCAATTATTATGGCTGAAGACATTATTTTACCAGAGCATTTACCTTTTTATATAAAAGAAAACAAAGTAGAGGCAGGTCCGATACTTACTCTCCTATCAGAAAAAGACAAGAATAATTTTCCCAACGATTTCTCCCTTAAAAAACGTGTTAACCAACTTTCGCGAGATACGGAAAGAAGAATTATTTTGGAAGCGTTAAAAAGAACGAATTGGAATAAGGCAGAAGCAGCTAGATTGTTAAAGATAAATTACAAAACCCTCTATCTAAAGGTTAGAGAATATGACCTTCAACAAACATAAAGGGTATGATTCATTGAAATTCCTGTAGGGGTTCGATTCATCGAACCCGTTAGAAAAAAATACCCAAATAACTCGGGTCGGATAAATCCGACCCCTACGAAATAAAAATACCGATACAAATTATAAAATATATACGGCAAATACTCTTATGGTTGATAGACCATAAATAGGGTAGGAAAACCATATATATATGGTCTATCAACCATATAATTTGAGGAGTAAATTAAAATAAAGTAATTAGAAATGAGGGTTAGAAAAAAATATATTTTGGCTAAAAGCCTTGCCATGAATGCATTTGGAGAGATCCGAATGCATTTTTTATTTAAACAAGAATAAGTTGGCACGATACTTGCTTATTATAATGGTATAGAGGCTTCATCTTGTTGCCAGTGGAGAACTTGGAAGATTTTTTTTCTCAGGGCAAAAGAGGAGCCAGCGTGAAAATCTAAAGCGAGGTATTAAAAAGATAATATGGCTAAAATATTAGTAGTTGATAATAACCTGGATATGTGCCAAATTATTTCCGATATTCTTAAAGAAGGGGGCCATACTGTCAATGTCTCTTATAATGGGGAAGATGCCTTGAGAAAAATTAAAAAGGATCACTATGATTTGATTGTCTTAGACTATAGACTTGGTGGAATATCCGGATTAGTGGTCCTTAAAAAAGCTTTACAGATGAGGCCTTCACTAAAAATAATCATGATTTCTGCTTTTGGAAGTGATTCTACCAAGACTAAAGCAAGAGAGTTGGGAGCGGTCGATTTTATAGATAAACCATTTGATATAAAAATGCTTACCCAGAGCGTACAAGATATTTTAACCAGGAATACTGCTGAGAAAGAGTAAAAAAAGATGACTGTTTTTTAGAAAAGGTTTATATGGAAATTGTAATTTACAAAAAGAAATAACTATATCTCTTTTTTTTAAAAAATCTAAAAAATGAAAGGAGGTGAAAAGAAATGGCAGTAGAAAAATCAATGGCATCCTCAAGTTTGGTAGAAGTAGTAGACAGAATATTGGACAAAGGTATCGTAATTGATGCTTGGGTCAGAGTGTCCTTAGTAGGCATTGAATTATTGGCTATTGAAGCAAGAGTAGTTATTGCATCTGTAGAGACCTACTTAAAGTATGCAGAAGCAATAGGCCTGACTGCAACCGCAGCATAGGATCCTATTTAAGCTTAAACTAACTTGGGAGGGAATTTTGCCGAAATATCCTCAAAAACTTAGGGTATTTTAACGAGTACATTCCGCCAAGATTCCCATTTTTTTGAAAAAGGTGAGAGTGGATAAAATGGAAAAAATATTAAAAGATATAGTAACTTCTTATGATAATAGAATTTCTGAGGTGGGAACTGTTATCGAAAATACTTATCAGGTGTTAGAGGAGTACCAAAATGATATTTTGCAATCTAAGGAAGATAAGGAAAAGATAAAGGCCCAGTTGCGAGAAGCCTTGACCAGTCAGCAGCACCTAAGAAGAAAAGATTTTGACCGGATGATAGAGAAAATATCCGGAGGAATAACTGATCGAAAGGAAAAAATTGAAAATAATCAGTATATAATCAGGGAAGAATTAAAAGGTTATCTTGATAAGCAGAAAGATATTGCTGCTGCTTTAAGAGAAAGATTGGCCCGGTTTACTGACCATCTTAAAGAGAATGAATCTATCAGATTAGTAGATTTTAAGATTTATCTAAAAGACCTTCAATCACAACAAGAAAAAAGAGGAGAAGAAGTCAGGAAAATGTTAGAGGGTTTTCGGAAGGAACTGGAAGTTTATAGAGCTGAACAGATGCTGATGTCTCAAACCTTAAGAAACCTATTAAGCAAAGGAAACTCTTTAAGAATAAGGGATTTTAAAGTAGCGATTTCAGAGATCCAGGCTCAACAGAGGGAAAGAAAAGCTCTCTGGCAGGAGGAAAGGAAAAAAGTTAGAGAGACCTTAGCTGGTTTTCGGCTACCGAAAAAAATATTTTCCAATTTGGAAAAGACCAAAACTTAGCAGAATGATTTAGTTTTTATCAGGGAAGAGAAAGAGGATAAAAAGTAAAGAGTTTTAAAAATTTAAGTTATGTAAAAACTAAAGGAGGAAAAAAGAAATGAGAATGAATGAAGAGATGGAAAAGTTAGGTAAGGAGATTATCGGTTCTTATGATGTAAGAGTAGAAAGTATTAAACAGCTAAAAAAAGAAACAGAGGAGACCTTAAAGAATTTTCAAGAGGTTCATCAAAAAATGAGTCTTGATCAAAGAGAATATTTATCTAAATACAAAGATAATCTCGAAGGTGAAGTTAAGGAGACCTTAAAGGGATTTCGCCTTTCCCTGGAAAAGATGGGAAGCGATTTGAGAAATGATTTAGCTGAAGGTGTAGAGAGGAGAAAAGCCGAGGTAAGTCAGACCTTAGATGAATTAACAAATTCCCGGATGCAGATGAGTAAGGAATTGAAAGAAGATTTAGCTGCCGGCGTAGAGAAGAGAAAAGAGGAGGTAAGTAAGACCTTAGATGACTTCAAAGTCTCTCACCTCCAGATGAGTAAGGAGTTAAAGGAGAATTTAAGCAAGTTTAATCAAGAGATAAAAAGTGAAGTAAGTAAAATGTTGGATGATTTCCATAGTACTCAAGATAAAGTAAGAGCTGAATTAGAGAAGGCATCGTTGTCCTGGCAGCAAACCGCTTCTATCTTGCAGGAAAAGAGAAGTGGTGTAAAGCCTATCCCCAAGGTGCTGGAAAAAAAGACCATAAAAGAGGCCCTTCCCAAAAAGGCTAAGATTTCGGAGGAATTGAGTGATAAAAAACAGCTAATAAAGTTGATTAATGGACATCCCGAGGGAATAAAACTTACTGAAATTGGTGCCCAGCTGGAAAAAGACTGGAGATGGTATATACCTATAGTTAAAGAACTTATGGAAGAAGGTAAAATCCGAAAAGAAGAGAATTTATATTACCCCGCGATATAGGAAAAACGAGATAGTTAAAGTAAATAATGGAGGTGTCTATGAAGCACGAAAGTTTGGTAGCACTAAAAACATTTCGAGATTCTAAGACCGGTTTAGAAAATAGAAACGAACGAAAGATTAGAACGACTAATTCCTTATGCAGAACCAAAAAAGAGCAAGAGATTCTGGAAGCACTTATGGATGATAAGGAATTAAGTCAAACAAGACAAATAGATATACAAAGATTTGCCCAGCAAGATTTAGCGGTAAAAAAATCTCAAGAGAAAATGCTATTAATCAGGGATAAATTAGCCAAGACAGTAAATAAAAATAAAAAGATTATAGAATTGAGACAAAAATTACAAAAGGGAAGTTGGGAAATAGATCATTCTTCCCCTCAAAAGACTAACCGGGTTTTTAAACCTTCGAATTTTAAAGAATTAAAGATTGAATTTTAACCAGTGAGGTGATTAATGATGATAGTAACCAAAGGTACAACTGTTTTGAAAGCTCGTGCCCTGCCAAATTTTGTGGAAACTAAGTTTGTAAAGGAAATAACCGTACGAGCTTTAGGGTATATTAAGGCCGGCTTTCCCCTTCATTTCCGGGGACCTTCGGGAACCGGGAAAACTACGCTTGCCCTGCATCTGGCCAGTATAATTGACCGGCCGGTGGTGATGATTCATGGAGATGAGGAATTTACTACTTCTGATTTAGTGGGGGGAGAGCAGGGTTATCGTACCAGGAGAGTGGTGGACAATTTTATTCATTCGGTGTTGAAAGCCGAGGAAGATGTTCAGAAAAGCTGGGTAGACAACCGCTTGACCGTGGCAGTTGAGCATGGACTTATCCTTATTTATGATGAATTTACTCGTTCTCGTCCGGAAGCCAATAATGTCCTGCTTTCCATTTTACAGGAAAAAATGATGGGTTTACCCTCCGCTCGGGGAAGTGGTGATTATTTAAAGGTTCATCCTGACTTTATCGCCATCTTTACCAGTAATCCCGAAGAGTATGCCGGGGTTCACCGCAGTCAAGATGCCCTGAGGGACAGAATGATTACTATGGATTTAGATTTTTTCGATAGGGAGACGGAGATTTCCATCACCAAAGCCAAGTCTGATCTATCCTACCAAGATGCAGCTAAAATTGTAGATATTGTAAGAGGACTTCGGGTGTCCGAAGAATGTGAATTTAGACCGACCATTCGGGGTTGTATTATGATTGCTAAGAGTTTAAGCACTTTAGGCGGTCTGGTAAGTACCAAGAATAAAATATTTAGAGAAATTTGCCAGGATATTTTGGCCTCGGAGACCAGCCGCATCGGGAGCAGTATTAATCAATTAAAAGTAAAAAATCTAGTCAAGGTCCTGATCGATAAACACTGCTGATCAATTAATACTTTAATACCATTTTGGGCTCTGCCGATTCTTGAAGAAATAGGGGGGGGAAAGCCATCCGGCTAATTATGAAAAAAGAAGATTCATTTTTGGAGATAGTAAATATAAAATTAAAAAAATATGAGGAAAAAAAATCAAAAGATAGGGGAATAGTAAACTGGTTAGAACAGGGAATAACCGAATTTCAAAAAAAGGAAGAGGAAGAAAAAGAGGGTAGACCAAAAAGTATGAACGGGGCTTCCCTGGGAGTTCTTGCTAGGAGAATAATGTCCCAAGAGTGGGCTAAGATAAGGAGAAGAAAATCATCTCGTAGTTATATTCTTGCTTTAGAACAAGAAATCATGCATCGGAAGGAGAAAATATAATGGCAGGGGAAGGTAAGTATATCTATTGTATCATCGCTACCAATGAGGGAAGAAACTTTGGTCCCATAGGAATTGGTGGAAGAGGAGACATAGTATCTACCATTGGCTATGAGGATCTCAGTGCAGTGATTAGCAACTCCCCTATGGATAAATATGTGGTGAACAAAGAAAATTTAATCGCTCATGAAAAAGTTGTGGAAGAGGTGATGAAGAATTATACCGTTCTTCCCATGAGATTTTGCACCGTGGCAGGAAGTGCCGAGGAAGTCCGAAACCTCTTAAGAAAAAGATATCTGGAACTTAAAAATCTGTTAAAGGATATGGATAATAAGGTAGAGTTAGGCTTAAAGGCTTTCTGGAAAGAGATGAAAGTTATTTTCCAGGAGCTGGCAGATGAAGACAAAAAAATTAAATCTCTCAAGGAAGAGATAGCTAACAAATCTCTTCAAGAAAGTTATGCCGAGGGGATAAACTTAGGAAAAATAGTAAAGACTGCCTTAGAGGTAAAAAGGGATAAGGAAGGCCAGGAGATAATCAATGCTTTAAAAAGAATTTCTTATCATTTTCTCCTCAATGAAACTCAAGGTGATGAGATGCTGATAAATGCTGTTTTTTTAGTGGATAGAGCCCGGGAAAGAGAATTTGATAATCAGGTAAATGAATTAGTATTCAAGTATGCCCAAAGAGTAAAATTTAAGTATATTGGGCCAACCCCACCCTATAATTTTGTAAATTTAAACCTAAAATAAAGCGAAAAGGAGTGAAAAAAAAATGGCCGAAAAAGAAAAAAAGGAAGAAAAAGAAAGCTTAGAATTTGACTTTGATATGGGAAAAGTGAGATTAGGAGGAATATTTAAGGGATTTAGTGACTTGATTAACTTAGCAGACAAGGTAACTAAAGAAGCCGGAGAAATTAAAAAAACTGGTGAAATTAAAGGGCTACCTAAAGATGCAAAAGGTATTTATGGTTTTAGCATAAAAACTTTAGTAGGAGGAAAACCCCTGGTAGAGACCTTTGGCAACATCAAGAAAACGGCAAAAGGTCCGGTGGTAGAAGAAATCAGAGAGCCAATAGTCGATGTATTTGATGAAAAGGATCATATTTTAGTCATTGTGGAGCTGCCCGGAGTTTCTGAGGAGAATATCAAGATTAACCTGGAAGGAGATATTCTTAAGCTATCTGCAGAAAACAAAGAAAGAAAATATGCCAAGGAGGTTTTACTTCCTTCCAAGGGAAAGAAAGAAAGTATGAAATCTTCTTATAAAAATGGCATGTTAGAGATAAAATTAGAGAAAATTTAAGCCAGGAAAAAAAACTGAGAAGACTGAAGATATTAAGATTGGTTTCTCGATTATTATTAGAAGCAAGGAATACACTATGACTAAAAATATAAAATTAACCCTGAAGGTTTCAGAAGCAAAAGCCAGAGATGTAGGAAGAGCAATCGTTAGAATTGACCCGGCAGATTTTAATAAAATGAGTATAGAAGTAGGGGAAATAATAGAAGTATTCGGTAAAAGAAAATCAGTCGCTAAAATTATGCCTGCCTATCCGGAGGATAGAGGAAAAGCGATTATTCAAATGGATGGTTTATTAAGAGAGAATACCCAGGCAGGATTAGATGAAAAAGTAAGTATTCAAAAATGTGAATGTAAATTAGCCGATAAAATAGTCCTGGCTCCTTTAACCCTGATCAAGTCTATGCGTGGGGCTGAGGATACTAAATATATAGGTAGTCTGTTAGAAGGTTTACCTTTGGTAGAGGGGGATAGAATAAGAGCCAATCTTTTTGGTGCACGAAGCTTTGATTTTATGGTGGTTTCCACCCTTCCTGCTAAACAGCCGGTTTTTATCCATACCGGTACTACCATCAAGATGAAAGAAGAGAAAGAAGTAGCCGGAAAACAGTTAAAGATATCTTATGAAGATATTGGCGGACTGGGCCGGGAAATTCAAAGAATTAGGGAGATGATTGAACTTCCTCTAAAATATCCTCAAATTTTTGAAAGATTAGGCATTGAACCCCCCAAGGGGGTTTTACTTTATGGTCCTCCAGGATGTGGAAAGACTTTGATCGCCAGAGCAGTAGCCCAGGAGACGGTGGCACATTTTAGCCATATAAGTGGCCCCGAAATTATGGGGAAATTCTACGGAGAAAGCGAAGCTCGTCTGCGAAGTGTATTTAAGGAGGCCCAAACTAATGCCCCTTCTATCATCTTCATCGATGAGATTGATGCTATTGCCCCCAAGCGGGAGGAAATGGGGGGAGAGAAACAGGTAGAAAAAAGGGTAGTGGCTCAACTATTAGCCCTGATGGATGGATTGGAATCTCGAGGGGAAGTAATTGTTATTGGAGCTACCAATATTCCCAATGTTCTTGATCCGGCTTTAAGAAGACCGGGAAGATTTGATCGGGAGATTTCCATACGTATCCCTGATCAAAAGGCTCGTCTGGAAATTTTGCATATTCATACCCGGGGGATGCCTTTAGCCAAAGATGTAGATTTAGAAAAAATATCCCAGATCACCCATGGTTTTGTAGGTGCTGACTTAGAAGCTTTATGCCGGGAAGCCGCTATGAATTCCTTACGAATTATCTTGCCTAATATTGATTTCGAATTAGATGAAATCCCTTATAAAATGCTTTTAGAATTAGAGGTTACTATGGATAACTTTAGGGCGGCCTTGAAAGAAGTGGAGCCCTCGGCAATCAGAGAGGTCTTTGTGGAAATTCCTAATGTGAAATGGGATGATGTAGGTGGACTGGAAGAGATTAAAGAAGCTCTAACTGAAGTGGTGGAATGGCCCTTAAAATATCCTGATTTATTCGATTATACCCACACTAAGCCACCAAAAGGTATTTTGTTATCCGGGCTTCCGGGGACGGGAAAGACCTTGATGGCTAAGGCCCTGGCCAATGAAAGTGAGGTAAATTTTATATCCGTTAAAGGACCCGAGCTTATGTCAAAATACATTGGAGAGTCAGAGCGGGGGGTAAGGGAACTCTTTCGTAAAGCAAGGCAGGCTGCTCCTATTATTCTATTTTTTGATGAAATTGATTCCCTGGTTCCGCAACGGGGAACAAGCGGGGATTCTCAGGCAACAGAAAGGGTCATTAGCCAATTTTTAACTGAGCTGGACGGGATAGAGGAACTTAAAGGAGTGATAGTTTTAGCAGCTACCAATAGAAGGGAATTAATTGACCCGGCTATCCTGCGAGCGGGTAGATTTGATCTGATTTTAGAAGTCCCGATACCGGATAAAAAGAGCCGGGAGAAGATATTTCAGGTTCATTTGCAAGGGAAACCTCTGCCTGATGATGTGAACCCTCCTGTTTTGGCTGAAGAAACAGAAGGTTTAACCGGGGCGGATATTGAGGCGATCTGCAGAGAGGCTTCTATGGCAGCAATCAGGGAGTTTATTAAAAAAAAGGCAGGAAAGATAGAAAAGAAGAATGAGGATGTTGCTGCTACCTTTAAGATTTCTCTAAAACACTTTAAAGCAGCCATTAAGTCACTGAAAGCTCATTTAGATTAAATTTATGGAAGTAAAAAGAAAGAGGAAAAAATAATGACAGTAAGTAAATATATATATGGTTTTATAGAAGAATCCAAAAGAAAAGAATTTAGTTTTAGCGGAATTGACGGAAAGAAGGTATATTCATATAATTATCAGGATTTAGCCGCAGTGCTCAGTGAGGCAGAGGAGATAGAATACGACCCTATTAGAGTGAATCTTTTAGCTCATACCCATGTTCTGGAAGAAATCGCCAGGGAATATCTTATTCTTCCGATGAGTTTCGGAATTATTGCTGAAAATGAGGAGAAAGTAACCGAGCTTTTAAGACAAAACTATTTAGAATTTATGCGGCAATTAAAAATGCTTAAGGGCAAAATAGAGTTAGGGGTAAAAGTCCTCTGGATAGAGGATGCGGTAGTGAAAGAGATGGAGAGTAGAGTTAAAGACTTTCAAGAATTAAAGAAGAAAATAGTTGATTTATCAGCGAAGGAAGATCAAAACGCCAAACTTAAGGCAGGTAGATTAGTTGAATCTATAGTTAAGGAATGGGAAAAGAAATATGTCCAGAAAATTTACAGTTCTCTGAAGGAAATAGCTGTCGATAGCCGCCTTAACCAACCCATAGGCATCAAAATGCTCCTTAACTCCTCTTTCTTAGTGGATAAAAATAAAGAAAAAGATTTTGATAAAAGAGTGAACGAATTAGCCCAAAACTATGAGCATCAATTGAAGTTTAAATATGTCGGTCCGGTTCCACCTTATAATTTCGTTAATGTAAAATTAAAAGGGTTTTAAGGGGGCATAAAAAATGGCTTTTATTATTGATGATTTATTAAAGATGCCTTTAACTTTGGCAAAAAAGGTAGTTGAGGGGATAATAAATGAAGTGGATAAAGAACGACTGGTAACCAAAGAAGGCGTAATGGAAAAACTCAAGGAGTATCAATTGCTCTTGGACGAAGGCAAGATCAGTGAAGAGGATTACAATCAGATAGAAAAAGAATTAATACAAAGGTTAAAAAAAATTAATAGGGCGGAGGAGTAAAAATGGCTAAGGAATTAGGAACTTTAATTGAAAAGGCACGTAAGGAGTTAAGCAAATTGACCGGGCCGGTAGTCCTGTTAATATTAAATTAAAAGGGTTTTAAGGGGGCATAAAAAATGGCTTTTATTATTGATGATTTATTAAAGATGCCCTTAACTTTGGCAAAAAAGGTACTTGAGGGAATAATGAATGAAGTTGATAAAGAGCGCCTGGTAACCAAAGAAGGAGTTATAGAAAAGCTCAAGGAGTATCAACTACTCTTGGACGAAGGCAAGATCAGTGAAGAGGATTACAATCAGATAGAAAAAGAATTAATGCAAAGGTTAAAAAAAATTAAGAGAGCGGAGGAGTAAAAATGGCTAAGGAATTAGGAATTTTAATTGAAAAGGCACGTAAGGAATTAAGTAAATTAACCGGGTTGGCAACTTCTTCTACGGTAGGGGTTAGCAAGGATGAAAAGGGATGGAATATATCTATTGAGATGGTGGAGAAGCGGTCTATTCCTGATCAGATGGATATCTTAGCTTTATATGAAGTTCTTCTTGATGAAGATGGAAACCTTTTGAATTTTGAGAGAAAGTCTATGCGTAGGCGTATGGATTCAATGGGAAAAGAGTAATTTAAGTGCACGGCTAAATAATAAATATAACTGAGTGGAGCGAAGGAGGCAGAAAATGGTCATGGAAGCGACAAGGGATACAGCTGGTACTTTAGTTGATGTTATAGATCGTATCTTGGATAAAGGTCTGGTGATAAATGCCGATATCACGGTATCTGTTGCCGGGGTGGAGCTTCTGGGTATCAAGGTTCGGGCAGCATTGGCTTCGTTTGAGACTGCTGCCAAATATGGTTTGGAGTTTCCATCTGGCACTAATTATGAGACTGCTGCCTGGAAAGAGGCTATGGTAGGCAAGGAAGAGTGTCCACAATGTAACAAACGAGTGCCAGTAGAAGTTCTTACTGATACCGGGTGTCCATGGTGTGGTTGGATATCTGCCAGCAAAGCCAAGGCACTCAAATCGGAAACGAGATAACAGAGAACAGAAAACAGAAATCAGAAAACAGATAACCGAAATCAGAAGATAGAAAACAGATAAAAGATAACAGAGGATAGATAAAAAAAACAGTTTAATCTGTCTTCTGAATTCTGTATTCTGTCTTCTGTCCTCTGACTTCTGATTAAGGGAGAAAAAGATGCCAATTGATATTGATGAAAACAATTTAAAACATGGGCTTTTAGGGTTAGTTATTGCTTTAGTAGAAATAATTAAAGATGCTCTTAACCTCCAGGCAATGAAACGTATGGAGGGGGGCAGTTTATCTGAGGAGGAGATGGAGAGACTCGGGGAAGCCCTTATGGATTTAGATGTGGCCATTGAGGAGATAAAAAAGGAACAGGGTGTTACTGAGTCGGTTAAATCCGTAAGGGATGGATTGGATAGTATTGTGGACGATGTATTAGACAAGATGATAAATCCCGAAAGGTGGAAGCAAGAAGTCGATAACAGAAAACAGATAACAGAAAACAGAGAACAGATAAAAAAAACAGATTAATCTGTCTTCTGAATTCTGTTTTCTGACTTCTGAATTCTGACATCTGTATTCTGTCTTCTGTCATCTGTTCTCTGACCTCTACTTATTCAGGAGGAGTAAATATGACTGAAGCAAGATATCTTTATTGTATAGTTGAGGGGAATGAAGAGATAACTCTTGGTAATATTGGAATAGA
>ASPA01000037.1 GCA_000405605.1 Atribacteria bacterium SCGC AAA255-G05 | reverse complement strand
TTGAAGTAGATTTACCATCTCCTGCTATCTATAAAGAAAAATTATATTCATTATATAAAGAAGATAGAATTCAAGAACATCAAATAATACCTTTCATTATAGCAAGCGCACATGGAAAGAAAACATTGGAGGGTTCAACCCAAGTTGATGCATTAATCTTAAATCCAGATAATGGGTTTAATGTTTTAATTGAAGCCAAAGTACTTTCAGATATTTCGATTGGTATTACATATGATGTTGTTAGAAATCAAATTGCGAGAAATATTGATGTTATATTGGAATCGAATGAGAGACTTTGTGATCCTTTAAATAAAAGAGAACCAGATAAAAGTTTATTTTTATTAGTGACCCCTAAACTTTTTAAGGATAATCCAACAAGTCGTTTATATGGATATAAAATAAGAGAATATAAAGATAAAAATACAGGAGAAGATGCTTTATTAAAAGATTTGCCTCACAGAAAAGAAAGAGAACTACAAGACATACCTTCCAGAATTGGTTGGTTGACCTGGGAAAATTTTAAAGAAGTCAATAAAAAATGTTCTCCATGGTCATTAGAGAAAGAGAATTATTTATAAAAAAAGAAGCTATTTTAATGCGAAAGAGGATGTGTCCATATTTTAAAAATAAAGAGGGTATCATAATGAGATTTTTAACCAAATCTCTATATATGAGTGGACAGCAATGCCCAAGGCTTTTATGGTTTTCTTCTAGAAATCAATTGCCAGAACTTTCTTTATATGACCAACATAAATTTGCCCAAGGAAGAGACTTTGAGAAATATGTAAAAAAACTTTTCCCTGACGGTTTAGATTTAGGCAATCTTAATTATGGCGAAAATATTAAAGAGACTCAAAATTTAATTCGTCAAAGTAAGACCATTTTTGAAGCATGCATGGTTTATAAAAATCTTTTCTTTAAAGGTGATATCCTTGAGCCTTCAGCTGATGGATGGAACCTTTATGAAATGAAAGCATCAACGGAAGTAAAGAAAAAGAAAGAGTATATTCCCGATTTGGCGTTTCAAAAATATATTTGTGAAAAAAACGGGATAAAGATAATAAATTGTTTCATTGAATATATTAACAAAGATTATATTAAGCAAGGGAATATCAGTCCAAATGAATTGGTATTGCAAGAAGATGTAACCGGGGAGGTCAATCAAATTGATGATATTGAGGAAAACTCGGAGAAATATATTGAAACAATGGAACAGGCGAAACCTCCTGAAGTCTCAATATCTAAAAAGTGTAACAGGCCGTATGAATGTCCTTTAAAAGATGAATGTCGGAGTAATCTTCCGGAATATCATGTTTTACAGTTGACTAACTGGCGGAAATATTGGGAGTTATTCGAAGAGGGGATATTAGATATCAAAGATATCCCAAAAGACGAAATATTCTCTTCCAACAAAGACCGGGTCATTAAAGAAGCAGTTGATGGAAATAGAATAATAATCAATAAAGATAAAATAAGATGCTTTTTAAAAGAATTACAATATCCGTTTTATTATTTAGATTTTGAAACATTTGATACCGCAATCCCCATATTTGATCAATCAAGACCATACCAGAAAATTTCCTTTCAGTATTCACTTCATGTTCAGGATGAAAATAATAAGGTAAAACATTTTGATTTTCTTGCCCAGAGAGAAAAAGATCCCAGACCTGAATTGTTGGTTAGGTTGGAAAAAGAAATTGGACAATCAGGGAGTGTTATTGTCTTTAATAAAACCTTTGAAATAGGTGTGCTAAATAAATTAGCAGAAGATTTTCCAAAATACGAGAGTTTTATTACTCACACAATAGACAGAATCATTGATTTAGCAGAACCTTTTAAGAATTATGATTATTATAATCCTATACAGAAAGGAAGATATTCTTTAAAAGCTGTTCTTCCTGCAATTACCGGAAAAGATTATTCGGATTTAGAAATTGATAATGGAACAGATGCCAGCATGAAATACTTCTATAGCCATATTAAAGCTGATTTGAAAAATGTAGATGAGATAAGGAATAACCTCTTGAAGTATTGTGGTTTAGATACTGAAGGAATGATATGGATAATTGAGGAATTAAATAGGATGGTTTCATAATTCAGATTTCAATTTTTAGAAAATATGGGCTTTAGACTTCAAAATTTCAATAAAAATTAAATTATTTTAAAATATTTTAATAATTTCTGCCATACAGTAGTCACACCGCCATGATATAATTAGAATACTCAGAGAGGATTTGCCTTATTTGAGAGTATTCTAAATAACATGGAGGTATAAGGAAATGGAAGATTTAAAAGAAGGAATTGTTCCCGAAGAAAATATTGAGCATAAAATAGACCAGGCAACAATAGATTTAACCTGGAAATTTATGTCTATTGAGGATTACGATCAAGCGGTAGATGCCGGGGAGCTGGTAAGAAAGCCCGAACTTACTGATGATATGAAGTTTTTTTCGATTTATCCGGAGCATCCTATGGCCGGTGAGAACAGATTTAGGAGAATTCGGGCAGCAGATATCATCAGGGGTTACAGTAAGAATTTAAAAAGTGAACTTCCTCAGAAGATACTTGATAAAGTGCATGATGCTCTATTTGATTGCTGTGCTGCGGTAAGGCATTCGATAGCCGGTGTTCTTTTCTATGGTGGAAATGATACTTCCATTCCTTTTTTAATGCGCCTGCTGGAAACTGAAAAAGAATCTGAAATTGTAAAGAAGACTGCTGAAGTTGCATTATTTAGAATAAAACCCCAATACCCTTTTCCCAGGGAAGATACTCTTGCTTTTGCTTCCGATAATATTAACCTGGCCATTGAAATAAATGATTTTTGCAAGGAAAATAATAAGAAGATATTTTTTCCTGAACCAGGTTCTCCGGATATAGTTGCTATACCTTTTTTTGTCATGGTAGTTGACCGTCATTTTATCGGTAAATCTGCCTGGGAGGATTATTGTGATTATTCGAATGATGGTGATGATGATACCCCGGTCATTATTATTGATAATGATTTAAAGCGATCCGTGGAAAAATATCCTATACGGCCCAAGCACGAAAATGTTTTTCTGATAGAGCAATGGCGTGAAAGTGTATTAATGGTAACCCTGAAAGGTCTTGTTTTAAAACCATGAAAATAATAATTCACCGGGGAACACATGAAATCGGCGGCTCATGTGTGGAAATACAGAGTAAAAAAAGCAGGATACTGATTGACATCGGTATGCCTTTGGTCAAAGAGGATGGAGACAGATTTAATTTTAAGGAGCATGAAAATACGCCCGGTCCCGAGCTGGTAAAAGAAAAGGTGCTGCCTGATATCGGTGGCGTTTATGCCTGGGATACCGATAAGAAGCTGATTGACGGGGTGCTTATTTCACATCCGCATATAGACCATTATGGTTTTTTCGATTATCTCAATAAGGATATCTGTTTTTACCTGGGTGAAGCTGCTAAAAAAATGATAGATTTAACGGTAATATTTACCCCGGTTAGAGGGAGCATTTCCAATTATCATCCTATTGAGAGCGGGAAGAGTTTCCGCTGCGGTGATTTTAAAATAACGCCTTATCTGATGGACCATTCAGCTTTTGATTCTTATGCTTTTTTGGTAGAGGCGGAGGGGAAGAGGATTATCTATTCCGGTGATTTTAGGGAACATGGTCGAAAGCAGAAAGCATTCCAATGGTTTTTGGAGCATGCGCCGGAGGATATAGATGTACTTCTCTTGGAAGGAACGGTTTTAGATAGAGGATTAAAAGGGAAGGGAGCAGGAGAATTTAAATCTGAAACAGAGATTGAAGATGAGACGGTGAAATTATTAGAGGCGAGTGAAAAAATGACCCTTCTTTATTTTTCAGCCCAGAATATTGACCGGCTGGTTTCTTTTTACCGTGCTTCTTTAAGAACCGGAAAAATATTTGTCATTGATTTTTATACTGCCAATATTCTTGGCTGCCTGAAAGATTATGCTATGATTCCTTACCCATCTGAAAATTATGCAAACATCAGGGTTTTCTTCCCTTATTGGCTTTGTGAGAGAATAAGGCGACAGGACAGTCAAGATTTAATGTATAAATATAAAAGTTACAAGATTACCAAGAAAGAGATTTCTGGTAGGAGTGAGGAAATAATGATGATGGTCAGGCCCTCGATGTTGAAAGATTTAGAGTTAATTAAAAACATGGAAGGGGCGGCGTTTATTTATTCCTTGTGGGAAGGATATTTACAGGATTATTCTATGCAGAAGATGATGAGATTTATCAAGAAAAAGAAGATGAATTTTTACCAGGTTCATACCAGTGGGCATGCCGAGATTGATACCTTAAAAAAAGTGGTAAAAAAATTAAAGCCGGGGAAAATAATTCCCATTCATACTTTTCATCCCGATAAATATGCTGATTTATTTAACCGGAAGATAGAACAGGTTTCAGATGGAGAGGTTTTTGAGGTGTAAGGTGTAAAGGAAATTTATTTTATTGATACTATTTTTAAAAGGAGTGTGAGTTATGGATATTTTAATCACTGATTTTTTATCTAAGATAAATTTTGGAGAAGTGCAGAGTTTTAAGAATTTACAGATTATTCCTCTTTTTACCGAAGGAGAGGAAGGCCCGGTGTATTTAACCTTAAAGGAGGCCTTGGAGAAGAGATTGCTGGTGATTACAGAGGTGAGTGCGCAGGCTTCTGTGCCGGAATTGAAAGTGATAAACAATGCTGATGTTTCGGTGCTTTTGTTGGATGGAGAGGAAGTAGCCGGGGCCAAGCAGAACCGGGTGTTAAATACTTCTATTTTGGTAAAGGAGAAATCAGAGCTGATTATCCCGGTAAGCTGTACCGAGCAGGGAAGATGGTCTTATCAGACAGATGAGTTTTCTAATTCAGAGAACATTCTTTCCTATAAGATAAGAGGCAAGAAGGCAGCTTCTGTGAGTAATTCGTTAAGAGAGGGCGGGAATTATCAGTCTGACCAGGGGGCTATCTGGGATGGTATAATGGAGATGTCAGCCGATGCCGGAGTTCATTCTGCTACCGGAGCGATGAAGGATGTCTTTGAAGGAAAGAAAGATGCCCTGGAGGAGTATATGAAAGCCTTTCAATGTTTACCTCATCAGAAGGGTATGTTTGTCTTTGTGGGAGGAGAGGTGGCCGGATGGGATATGCTTTCCCGGGAGTCAGCCTTTGATATTATTTTCCCCAAGTTAGTAAAGAGTTATGCTATGGATGCGGTATTGGAAAAAGGGGAAAAGAAGGGAAGCAATGAGAAGCCGACGGAAGATGCGAAGAGGTTTTTGCAGGAGATAAAGGATTGCACGGAGAAGAAGTATCCATCCAGCGGGCAGGGATGGGATTATCGTTTTGAGGGGAAGGATAAGGTCGGCTCGGCTCTGGTTTTTGAAGATATAATTATCCATATGGCCTTTTTTAAGATGAGCAAGGAAGAGAGAGCGGGGCGGATGTCCGGATATAAAAGGAGAAGGGAGTATAGGATTTGAGTATACTCGTAATTGTATGTCTAGGGGGACAGTTGTTAGTTTTCATTAATTAGGTTACTTATTTAGTATAATTATACTACAAAAGGAGGGATTATATTGCTTGATAGAAAAGCTGTAAGAGAATTCTTAGATGAAGAACTTAAGGAAACGGAAGTACCTGATGATATATTTAAAAAAGCACTTGTAGAGTCTTTCTGTAAGTATGTTGAAGATGATTATTATGAATGGTTGAAAGACAATTTCAAATCATTTTTTAATTGCGGAAATCCCGACTGGCAGTGGATAAGAGAAAGAATTAAAAAGTATAGGGGAATGACATAAAAGGAGCGGAACTTACCTAAAGGAAAGAGGAATAACAGAAAGAGTAATGAGATTGCCCTTTTTTAAAAAGAAAAAATAACTATTTTAATTAAAATATTAAATATATATTTGCAAAAAGAAAGAGGAGAAGTATAATAAGGAAAGAAATATACAAAACCTACGGCAATAAAGTATAATGCCGTGGATTTGTGAAAGTAAGGTAATGAAATTGAAGAATAAAATTAGAGAAAAGATCAAAGAAGTTTTTTATGTTAATAATGGCTATATTAGAACAAAAGACATAAGCTGTGCAGGTATAAACAGAAGATACTTGAGAGATTTAATTAATGAGGGTGTTATTGAAAGAATAAAACAAGGTCTTTATAGATGGAAGGATGCAAAATTTGATGTTGAAGAAGAACTAATTAATGTATCCAAAATTATTCACCATGGAGTTATTTGCCTTGTGTCGGCCCTAGCTTACTATGAGCTTACAAGTTATACGCCGGGGGAATATACGATAGCAGTCAGGAGAAATTATAATATAAAACTACCTGATTATCCACCTATAAAACTTTATTATTTTTCTGATAAATATTATATGGATGGAGTAGAAAAAATAGATATAAATGGAAATATTATCAAGATATATAATATTGAAAAAACTATATGTGATTGCCTAAGATATGAAGATAAAATCAGTAAAGATATTATTATTGAAAGTATCAAGGAGTATGTTAAAAGAAGAGATAAAAACATTTCTAAACTTATGAAGTATGCTGCTAAAGCAAAGCTTAAAGATGTTGTTCAAAAATATATAGAGGTACTTATATGAGAAATGAAGTAAGAAATATGGATGCTTCAGTTAAAGCAAGGCTCAAAAACATTGCTAAAGAGTACAAAAAAACTTTTAATCTTATCCTGCAGTTATACATGCAAGAGAGATTATTGTATCGTTTAAGTGTCTCTGAGTATAAAGATAATTTTATATTAAAAGGTGGATTGTTTTTATTTTCAATGACTGGATTTACCGGTAGGCCAACTAGAGATATAGATTTTCTGGCCTATCAAATATTAAATGATATGGAGAGTATAAAAGAGATATTTAAAAATATATGTAAGATTAAATACAATGATGGCGTCGTATTTGATTCTGATTCTGTTTTAGTTGAAGAGATCAGGAAAGAAGCTGAATATAAAGGGGTAAGAGTAAAATTAACCGGATATTTGGGAAAAGCTAAAGAGATGCTTTGGGTAGATATAGGTTTCAATGATATTGTTGTACCGGAAGTTATTACAGCTGATTATCCTGTACTTCTGGATATGGATTATCCTAAAATAAAGATGTATTCTTTTGAATCTGTTGTAGCAGAAAAATTTGAAGCCATTGTTTCTTTGGGAGAGTTGAACAGCAGGATGAAAGATTTTTATGATATTTTTATTTTGTTATCTGAAAAAAAATTTAATAGAGATATTTTGCAGAAGGCCATAGTAGAAACTTTTAAGAGAAGAGGAACAGATATTTTAAAATTTGATCAGGTTTTTAAGAAAGAGTTTATTGAAGATGACAATAGAATAAATCAATGGAAATTATTTCTAAAAAAGATAGGTCATTCGAATATTGAATTTGAATATGTAATGGATGCTATAAAAAAATCTCTGTTACCCATATTTAATAATATTAAAAAAGAAAAAGAGTAATAAGGGACGGTTGTTAATGCTCAGTAATTCGATAACTTTTAGCAGAAAACCTATGGGGTCGAGGGAGCTTCTTAACCGGAAGATAGAGGAAGATAGTGGGGTCAGGCTTCACAAGTTCACAAAATATATAAAAATATGATTTTACTGTCAAATCAATTTGAAGAATTGATAAAAATGTGAATCTGTGAAGCCTGACCCCAGGACTTTATTAAAATTAGATTTTGGAAGGTGGTGATATATTATGGAAGAAAAAAAAGTAGAATTTCTTGAAATATCATGTTCTAAATGTGGAAAAACAAGTAAAATAAAGTTTACACCTGATGAAGATGGAGACTTTTGGGGAATGTGTTTCGAATGTATAGACCCGAAAACCGGAGAGCATGCTGATATGCTTATGCCTAAATATGAAATGCAAAGACTCTTAAAAGAAAGGGTGCCAAAACTATAACAAAGGATTACATTTGTCCTGGCCGGGGAAATGTGTGACTGGAGACGGTTCGTTTGTCATATTTTAATAAGTGGCGAAGATAGAATAAAAGGATTTATTATTCCCGCGGCTGATGAGCGACGGAATTGAGGTATAAACTTATGAAAAAGAATAAACAGATTGCTAAACAGAACAGCTTTACAGAATTTCTGCTCTACACTACGCCAAACGGCAAGGTGAAAGTGGAGATATTTTTGCGCGATGAAAATATTTGGCTTACTCAAGCAAAGATTGCTGAACTATTCGATATAGATCGCTCCGTTATTACCAAACACCTCAAAAATATCTTTGAAAGCGGTGAACTGCAGGAAGATTCAGTATGTGCAAATTTTGCACATACTGCCGCGGACGGCAAGACCTATCAAACAAAGTTTTATAATCTCGATGCCATTATTTCCGTTGGCTACCGCGTCAATTCAAGACAAGCGACGCACTTTCGCATCTGGGCAACCCAAGTACTTAAGGAGTATATCATCAAGGGCTTTGCCATGGATGATGAACGGCTAAAAAATCCCAATAATATCTTTGGTAAGGATTATTTTGAAGAGCAACTGGCGCGCATTCGTAATATTCGTTCGAGCGAACGTAGATTTTATCAGAAGATCACCGATATATATGCGCAGTGCAGTGCCGACTATGATCCGAACGAAGCAATCACCAAACAATTTTTTGCCACAGTCCAGAACAAATTACATTTTGCTATAAGTGGGCAGACTGCCCCGGAAATTATTGTCCATAGAGTCGATAGTAAAAAGCCATACATCGGCCTAACCAGTTGGAAAAACAGCCCCAAAGGTGCAATCCGTAAAACCGATGTTAGTATCGCCAAAAATTATCTGGATGAAAAGGAATTGAACCTGCTCAATCGGATTGTAACCATGTATCTTGATTACGCCGAAATGCAAGCACAAAAAGGTATTGTGATGTACATGAAGGATTGGGTAGCCAAGCTTGACGCCTTTCTGCGATTTAATGAAGAGGATGTCTTGCAGGACAGTGGCAAGGTCAGCCATGATGTAGCGGTCGCTTTAGCGGAGTGTGAGTATGAAAAGTATAGGGTTGTTCAAGATCGTATGCTTGAATCCGATTTTGACCGGGAAGTCAAAAAATTACTTAATTCAAGAAAGAAAAAGTTATGACCTATTTAAACGAAGACACTTTAGTTCAACAAACAACCACTGATTACTTAAAAAATAATCTTGGTTGGAATGTGGCTTCACAACTTCACAAAATACAAAAGAATATAATTGGGAATAAATATGGAAAGTGTACCAAGACAATAGTTCGGTAACTTTAATATCAAGGGAATATAATCGGGGCAGCTATTTTCATGAAGTAAAAATAATTAGAAGGGCTGTTTCTTTTGGATAATATGAATTCTAAACGAATATCGGAGACGGTGTACTAGGTTAATAATTTGATAACTTACAACGAAATAATCCATAGGATCTGAGGAGTTTTTTACCCGGAAGGTTGAGGCTTTAGGTTATTATTATAGATAGACGTCCCAAAGGAAGACTTCTTAAAAGGAAAAATTAAACCATAGAAAAAATAGAATGTGTCTCGGTTTACAGTTAACTAACTCTTTACAAATAAACGTAAACAGAATACAATAAACGTGTAAATGTAAAAAGGTGGTGTTGGTATGAATCATGAAGAGAAGTTGATTGAGATTATTAAAGATAATAAAGGATTAATATTGTCATCGCAGGTAGATCAATTAGGGATCCCAAGAATTTATTTATCAATCTTAGTCAGAAAAGGGTTTATAGAAAAAATTAAAAGAGGCGTATATTTAACTGTTGATGCTTTTGATGACGAAATGTTTAGAATTCAAGCAAGATATCGCAAAGGAATTTATTCGCATGGAACAGCTTTGTATCTACATGATTTAACAGATACAACACCAAATCATTATACAATGACTTTCCCAAATAGATACCATGTAAAATCACTCAAAGAAGAAGGTATATTCACATTTTATGTTCATAAGAACTTGCATGAGATAGGTAAAGTAGAATTATTATCTAGTTTTGGAAGAAATATTAGCACCTATAATATTGAGAGAACAATTGTAGATATAGTTAGAAGTCGAAATCAAATAGATACTGAAATGTTAAACAATGCTTTAAAACGTTATGTAGTTAGGAAAGATAATAATATTACCCTGCTTATGAAATATGCAAAATTGTTTAAGGTTGAAAAAATCATACGACAATTTATGGAGATTTTACTGTGAGAAATGCGATGCAGTTAAAAGCTAAAATAAGAAATATTTCCAGGGAGAAAAGAATTTCAGCACAAGTAATTCTCCAGAATTATATGATGGAAAGATTGCTAGAGAGAATTTCTAGCTCGCCTTATAAATCAAGTTTTATATTAAAAGGTGGGATGCTAATATCAGCAATGATAGGGCTTGAAAGTAGAACAACAATGGATATCGATGCAACGATTAGAAATCATCCGCTTACTGGAGAAAATATTCAAAGAATATTTAATGAAATTCTTGCATTAGATATTAATGACGGTGTTAGTTTTAGATTAAAGTGGATAAATGAAATTAGGAAGAATGACATATATAGTGGATTTAGAATATCTATGGATTGTTTCTATGATACTCTCACAGTTCCAATTAAAGTTGATTTAACATCCGGAGATAGAATTACCCCACATGCAATCGAATATAAATATAAATTATTGATGGAAGAAAGATGGATTTCAATTTATTCATATAACTTAGAAACGATATTAGCAGAAAAAATTGAGACCGTTCTCTTCAGAGGAGTTTTAAATACTAGATCAAGGGATTTTTATGATATATATAAACTGAGCAAATTAAGAGGAATCGGCATTGATTATTCTTTGTGCAAAAAAGCTCTTATTGCAACTATGGAAAGAAGAGAATCAATTGATATACTCTCAAACTCAGAAAATATACTTGATTTTATTGGAAAAGATAAATTTATTCGGGAACGTTGGGCAAAATATCAAAGGGAATTCAATTATGTTAATAAAATATCTTTTGCTGAAGTAATGGATGAAATTAAAAAAGTAATTTTTGAATTGGTTAAATAGTGATATTGCAAAACTTGCCCCATAAGATCTTGGGCAAGGAACTGAATAGCGGGGAGGAGGATGAAGTAAATGAGTGATAATACTTTAGCCGTTTTTGAAAACTATAAAATCCGCCGTCATTACGACGAGCAGAATGAAACCTGGTATTTCTCGGTGGTTGATATATTACAGGTTCTTATACAGCAGCCGGATTATCAGGCGGCACGAAACTACTGGAAAGTCCTGAAAAATCGGTTAAAAAAAGAAGGCAGTGAGTCGGTTACAAAATGTAACCGACTGAAAATGGAAGCAGCGGACGGAAAAAAATACCTGACCGACGCTGCTGATCCGGAAACCTTATTACGACTTATCCAATCTGTTCCCAGTCCCAAGGCTGAACCGATAAAACTCTGGCTGGCTAAAACAGGCTATGAACGGATGCAGGACATGGCGGACCCGGCACGGTCTCTGGACAGAGCCAGGGACTACTGGCATCAGCACGGCAGAAGCAAAAAATGGATTCAGCAAAGAATGATGGGGCAGGAAACCCGCAATAAACTCACCGATTATTGGAAAGGTATTATTTGATGTTCTTGAATTCTATCTTCTTTATATAATGAATATAATTTTTCTTTATAGATAGCAGGAGATGGTAAATCTACTTCAAAATATAGTTTTAAATTATTACTACTAAAACATTTTTCCCAACTATTAATTTCCATTGATATTGGAACTTTCTTTCCAAAAGCTTTTTCAAATAACAAACATAAATCATTAACACGATTCGAGCTATAAAAAATATTCATTAAGGTATTAACTGTCCAAAAACGCTCGTCTTTTTGAATTTGACAAGATCCTTTTATTTCATGCAAAGGTTTCCCCAGTATGGTTTCCTTTTTATATTTCTCATAATTTTCAATACTTCGTATGTAATAATTTAACTGGTTTTCGTTTGGCTCGCACTCTTTCCCTACTGGGGCAAAGTGTAACAACAATTCTTTTTTGCTAAATGGTAAATATTTATTTTGCATTTTTTCATTACACATACTTTTTCACTCCTAAAATAATAATTTTCATTGGCTATTAGAAAATACAGTACATCCAATTTTACCTAAAACCACAATCATCCGGTTAAGAACTCCCCAGACCCCATAGGTTTTCCTCTAAAAGTTATCGAATTATTGAGTTAATACAACCGTCTCTTGTCACGTTTTAACCGTCTAGTATGAGAGGGTTCAGTCTTTTTTATCCTTTGAAAGCCATATTTGTTTTATCGATTTACCTACTTCTTTAAACTCCTCAGCTGTAAATTTATCACTCTTAGCATTATTGCATATAGAGCAGGATAAAACACAATTCTCCAAAGTATAACCTTTTTCGTTATCTCTACGATCTACCTCTAATTTTCGATCTCTAGTTTTTCCACCATAAAATTTTCCCCATATCGGAATAAAATCATCTTCCTTTATTCCGCAATAATAACACTCCCTTCCATCTCGTTTATAAAGGTCATCCCGGAGTTTATCTTTTTCTTTTTTATTTATTTTTATCATTGTCTCATCATCTCACTTTTCACCTAATAAATTTTGCAATATTTTACATGTCAAAAGAACCGCCCCTTTGACACTCAATGGGTTGTTAAGAAACGACTTTTTTTATAAATCTAAGGTAACAACTTCGGGATTATGATCACTGAATTTTCGGACTTCGTCATTATCTACAACTTCACAGTTTATTAATTTTTTAGAGATTAATTTGCTAATAAAAAAGTAATCATTTTGCCAATTTACTTTGCTTATATGGTGTCTGAGAGTTTGAACAGGAAATTTTTTATTTGATAATTTGAAACAATCAATCAAATTGAAATCTTCAAGTCTATCAAAAAAGATCTTGTGAGAATTATTCTTTTGTATTGGGTCAATTGTACGCTGGCATTTAAATCTCCACCCAAAACGATATTCCTTTTACCGTCTAGATGACCATTAAATATACAAGTTAAATCTGAAAGCATTCTGTGCAGGTTTGTTATAGCATAACCTTTTGTAGGACCATTACCTTCCATAAGACCATACAACGAGATAAAGGTTAATTTTTTATCCTCTATGTTAGTATTGGCAATTGAAAAAGCACCTTTGAATTCTGTTTTTATAATTTCTTCAGTTAATTTATATTTTTTACTATATACACCTGAACCCCAGGGACGATTGCCACCAATCTCATTCCAAACAAGATGTTCCTTATCATTTCGAATTCTCTTTGAAGGTCTAGCTTCTTGAAAAAAGATAATATCTACGTCAATTTCTTCAAGATAATAATCCCACGCTTCTTCAAAATATTTTTTATATTGCCAATAAGCCATATTCCAGCTTGCGATTCTTATTAACATAATATATCTCCGATGTTATTAAAGTTACCGAATTACTGAGCTAGCACAATCGGCCCTATTTATTATTTAGATTTCTTCTTTTTCAATCGCTCCCAATAACTATTAACTTGTTTAAAAGATACTTCATCAACACTTTTTAGATAATCTAACCAACCCAATATTGATTCTTCACTGGTATATTTATTGTCTTTACTCAAATCGAACAAAAAATGATGCATCACAGCTCTCATTAATTTTTTCTTCTTTTTCCCAATTCCAAATTTAGGTTCCGAATTATTTTTAATTAGCCCTGTTATGGAACATCTTTTTTTTTGGTCCCAAAACTCTCAACTTATTCATATTAGGTTCAAAGTGTTCAGATTTAATAATTTTGAGAAATATTGGCAAGGATTTACAAAGTGTAACAGGATTATTTGAAGATAAGGTAATATCATCTGCATACCTAGTATATGCAATATTTCTTTTTGAAGTATAACCCGCAATTCTTCTGTCAAGTTTTGCTGCAATTAAATTTGATAACGAAGGAGAGGAAACGGCACCCTGTGGCAAGCTACCATCACAAGTACAAAGCATAGAGAGAATATGTACAGCTTCTTTAGAATAACCGATAAGCGAAAATATTTTTTCTGCTCGTCTAATTGAAATTGATGGAAAAAATTCTTCTAAATCCAATAACATGAAATATTTGTTATTACAATGTGGAGTTACGTTGCTTGAAATATTCTTACCTTTTATGTAAGCTGTGGCAAATACGGTAGGAGTAAGTTTATCTAAAATATTTCTGAGTATCCAAGCTTGAATTCCTTTTAGGTCTTTTCTTGGTTGTTTTATTTCACGTATTTTTCCATTTGATTTTGGAATATTATACTTTTTATAATATCTATGAGAATAAATACTAAGTTTTTTAATTCGTCCTGGATCAACATGAATTAAAGATGCTAATTCTTTCTCATCAGAAAATACAGGAAGATTCATTAATCTTAAAAGTTCGGTATTACTTTTCATTTTAAATCAAATAGGGTGAAGCAAACTTCACTTACTCATAAGAGAAGAATCGAATCAGGACTGATTCGATCAACAATCGAATCAGGATGATTCGATCCCTCTTGATTCCCTGTTAGGAAATCAAGAGGGCAGCAATGGCTCTGTTTACATCCAGAGTGGCGAACACACCACTCAAGCCTGTCCATTCGCGGACAAGCCGACTAAGATCCTTCTGCTTCACCCCAAATCCTTCCATAATTCTTTCTATAAATTAAATTTAACGCTTCTAGTCTAAGTTCCGTTAAGAATTCTAAGACAAAATGTGCCCTCTTTTTTGTATTGCCGCCATATATTAAATCATCAGCACCCTTAGAAGTCGTTGATAGATTTTTCGAACTAAGAGATACTTTTCTTTCGTTAATTAAACTATTTATTACTATTTCAGCTACAGTAACTATATTTCTTTCTTCGTTAGTAGCAAGTGATCTTAAAATAGTAAGGATAGCATTTTTCGGTATAGGCTCAAAAATATAAATTAATGCCAAATAGAATCTATAAGCAAAAATGGGATTTGTTAAATCTCTTATTGGCAAAGAATGTTTAGCCATATCTCGAGCAGTATTGGTTATTTGTTCAACAAGTTTATTAAAATTGCTATTATCCATCGGTATAAATAAAATTTTGCTTTTAGTTTTAGTTCTTAGAAATCGAACCGGTCCCAAATTTATAAAACTTCTTTTTCTAGCAAACTTTGGATCAATTATAACAATAAGTTTGTTACTTAACTCCTTGTAATTCGTAAATGCGCCTAGCTCAGTAAAGGTACCTGGGCTTTGGAGTAAAATAACAACAGCGCTTGCACTATCAGCAAGAAGATTTTCTAAGGTTAATAAATCGTGTTTTTGATATCCAAGTATAAGTTCTATAAACATATCTTCAGGATAGTAAACGGAATATTTGTAATTAGAAAGTTTACTGGTAGAACATATTTTTTCTCCAACTTTTCTCCGAAACTTTTCTTCTTCTTTACCGCTACCACCGCATAGAAAAATAGATATTTCGTTTAAGTTGTGTGATTTATTTAAAAATTGTATATTTAACTTATTTGCTATCTCAATAATTTTTCTATGCAAAATTAAAATCCTCCGGTATTAAAAATCTATTTTAAATCGCTAAAATTAGTAAATATCAATAGCGTATAATCTGTTAGGTGATTTATTGTTGCACTTATCTCCTATCAGAATGGCCCGATATCCTCGGTGCGGAATATCAGCTTTTTATTAGATCTACTTATGCTTATACATACAATAAAAGTTATGGAAAATCCCTTTTTTAGTAAAAATTATTTATTGTGATAAGGGACAGTTATCTCTGTAACATTATATTGTCAACACAACAGGTCCCATTTTAATAAAAATGATATTTTTTTTCTTTTCTTTAAAAACCCCTTATTTATAAAACTTTTCATAAACTTGTTTTATTAAAAATAATCCATAATCTATTTCATCAGAATTTTTAATCGTATAAGAACAGAATTTTCCCCATCCATATTTTTTCCAAGGTACTTTTTCTATATTTTTTTCTGGATCCTTTAAATCTTCTTTATCAACCCTTCCCAAATTTATTGTTAGTTTGGACTTAAAAGCATTAATAGTACAAATATTAAAAAATCCTATTTTGTAACCAATATAAAATTTGTTTATTTTTTCTTCAATTCTTTCATCTATTTCCAAAATATCATCTCTTAATTTATCAAATAATTCCTTTGATTTTAACCAGTCTTTTCTAAAAATATCATTGAATGAATATTCTTTAATTTCCTTATTAACTTTCTCGACTGTTTTATTTTTTGATATTGTTTTTATAGACTCTCTTGCTTCAAGGGGTTTTAATTGATTATAAAAAATAGTTCCATTATCGTATTTTTTTACTTCCCATATTTCAATTGGCAAATCTTTAAATCCAATTGCATTTCTCTGGTAAGGAGTAAACGAACTTGATATAAATATTACTTTAGATTGCGACCAATCAATATCCTTCTTCCTTAAATTATGCTCCATTTTTTCATTATATTCTAAAATAAAATCAGCTTTATTATTTAACATTAAAGACAGATATGAATAACCTTGATCAATTACACTAGAATTTTTATCCTTTTTATATTCTATAATTACAAAAGAATTAATTTCCCTGTTAAAAGCAACAGTATCTATCCTAAAATTATTTAATCTAAATTCAGAACTTACGAATTCAAGGTTAAATATATTGTCGAGATTTTTTTCTGTAATATCTTGTAATTCCTTTTCAAGTGGAAACGAGACATTTTTAACTTCTGATAATTTTGAATTATTAATCTTAAAAACTGGCATAATTTATCTCACCTCTTCTTTAAAAATAATTTATTTACTGCGTTTCTTCCGTAAAACTTACAAGAAGAATTCATAAAATCAAATCTTTGCATAAAAATAAGGACAGGTGTCCCTGTTGCACTCAGAAGAAAATGGGATGCGTGTCCTTACTTATTTTCCAACTTCTCATCTTTCATGTATTCAATCTTCGGTAATCGATTTCTGTTTGACGGCATTTTCTCTTTTTTTGGTCATATTCTCCAAGAGCATACCAAGATTCAGGTTTTTGAAAAATATCTAATCCCCTCCCAAGTCTTATATTCCAGCCATTATCAGTTTCAATAAACCGGTCATGAATAGTATCATCAAACTCGTAAGTTAGCATAATCCCATATGGAGAAATATTTTCTTTAAGGTTTTCTAGTTTCTTTACCTGTTCATCTCTCTGTATTTTATCGTCTGACGATGTAACCAAATGAACATTTATTGTATCATCTTTTGGATCAAGCATATCGCAAAAAGCAATAAAATTTTTAATTTGAAATTCCAATCGAATATAAGGGTCAATAATCTTTATATTCTTAGCTCCTTGTAAATAAGGTATAAATAAATTTTGGTAGGAATATCCTGTCATTCCCTCTTCTATTTGAATGATGGCTTTCCTTGGAATTCGATTGATATTTAAAGGATCTTCCATATAATCGTTATTAGATTCTAAAACTTTGTTATAAATAGATTGTATTATCTTTCCATTTTCATCAACATTATAATAAACTGGTAATCTATGAGTTTTTTGAAATTTATTAGGATACTTAGATTTCAAAGTTACAGGAATATACTCTCTGTCTAGCTTACATAATTCATCTCTAATCCTTTGTCGCAATTCTACGGCAGGATTGACACAATACATGTAAAATTCATCTTCGGTTGGATTTTTACTTGGAAAAAGAATTTTAAGTAATCCGCTTACACCAGATTCTATGGCCTTTGTATCCCTCATATCATCACAATCAATAAGTTCCATATTTGTCTTGACATAATCTTTATAACTAATGTTGCCACGTAGTGCATGTAAAATCTCCCCAAAAATATCCCCCTTTAACCCTAAATTAGTGGATGGTGTTTTCTTGTTTATTCTAGGCAAATACCAACCAGGAAGTAATCCAGAAAATCTATCGATAAATGCTGTTTCTCTTAAAAAATTAGGAAATGACCGAAATAAGCCAATTTCTTCATTGATGGGATTTCTATTTTCATCAATCTCAATATTGGCAAGTAAGGCTATTCCAGCTTCAGCAGAAATTGAATTTGCACTACCTCTACCAAATCTTCCAGATTCCAGGTATGATTTTAGCAAAGCAGTTAATTCACCGGCACTATCCGCCTTTACCTTCTGTGCTTCATCAATTACCACACAATCAAACCGAGTTATAAGTCCAGCGGTTTTCCGGGAATCATTAAAAAAAAGCACTGCTGGAGATATTGATCCAGAACGTACAGCTACATATCTGGACATATTATCAAACACAAAGGATTTTCCTGTTCCCTTTGGAGCGGGTTCAACTAAATTATATCGTGGTTCAACCATTGGGATAAGACGGCTTATGAGCAGTATCTTTTGGCGCTCATTATATAATTCATGGTTAAACCCCATCGAAGATACAATAAGATCCATCCATTCCTTTATAGTAAAATTCTCTCTTGAATCACAGAAATAATCAATATCTATATTTGCTAATTGAAATGCTTTAAAATCCTTCATCCATATTTGTCCTTTTGGATTATCATCCGATGGTGGAATATAAAATAAAGTACCAACTCCCCACAAACCGCTACTTAATAACATATCGTTATTTTGGACTATTTGGGGTGTTATAAAAGCAGAATGTTCATCGAGAAAAGGTATATTCAGATAACGATCTCCTTTAACTAGATTAACGTAAACAGAAAAATTATCAAGAAATTTAACTTCATTTTGTTCAAATAAATAATTTTTAATCGTTTCTTTCTTTCCTTTTGTGGGAACATATCTTTCTACAAATTTTGCAATACCACTTCTATTGTCATCATTTAATTCTTGAGAATCTCCCACATAATGCGAGATAATCCATTCACCCACATATGTAGGAATTGCTCTGCTACCAAAACCTGCTTTGTGAAGTAAACCTTTGTTAATAATTATTTCACTGAAAATATCTTTAGCAATAATTTCAAATTTTTCCATTGATACCTCCTATTCCAAATCATCGAATATTGTTTGATCTTTTAAAGTAAACATAGACTTCATTTTGATAGGTAAAGTTATTTCTATATTTCGGTATGGCTTTCCGTTACACTCAAAAGAAACGATAAAATTTAAATTTTTAATGTCACTAGAATTTAGCGGTCTTGCAAAGCGGCCCTGTATAGAAAAAGAAGTTTTCCTTTTGCCATCAATGAAATCTATGTGATAAGATTCTGAATCAATATTTGGAGTGTTTATTTTAACGACAATATTCGTAACTGAATATTTATTAGGATTAGTAATCTCCAATTCAATATTTTCGAGTTTATATCTGTATAGAGTCTTAAGTAATCTCAATTCTATTTCTTTAATTGAGCTTAATATTTTCTGAAATATAATATGAGGAACGATTACTTCCTCTGGAGTAATCCCTCCATGCGTATAACAATTTTTGATAGCATTTGAAAAATGATTAGCTCTTCGTGCACACAAATAATGTCGATCACTTCCAAATCTTCCTTGCTCAATAAAAAAACAATCTCCTTTTAAGTTATCTGGTAATTCAGTAAATTTCTTTGTCGTTACCGCTACACACCGATCCGATATTTTGGTAAAATCTTTCTCTTTAAAAAGAGTTAAATCAATATCGTTATTTAGTCCTGTAGGTATTTTTGTAGAACCATGATCAGAAACTATNTGAATAAATATTTTATCCTCTAGGCTATGTTTATTTAAAAACTCTTCGATCTTATCTTCTATCAATACTTTAAGTAATGCTTTAATATGATCCTCATGCGGAATTCCTAATTCATTTTCGGATTGATGCAATGCTTTATCTATCGCTAAATAATTCACTACATATGTTTGATGTGTAATTCTTGAAAGTTTTAATAGTTCATCTAAGTTTGGTAAATATTGAAAATTTACATTATTAAAATAAGGAACCCATCCTTTTCCCACAATGGCACTATATTGCTTATTATCAATTTCCTTATATGCTGTTGTCCCAGCTAACAAACATTTCTTAGATAACTCGGTATAACTTGGAATCATTGATAAATAGGGATCCATTTTAATAGCAGTAAAATTTATATTTTTAAAAGAATCTTTTAGGATATCTATATATCGCCAGCCAAAATTATCAATTATAACTACTAAATTCAAAATATTTTTATCTTGAAAAAACTCTGAATTATTTGGTAAAATATTAAAGATTAAATGTTTTGAATTGGCTCGTAGTTCTTCCCAATGAGAATATAACCATTTAGCAAATTGATCAGATATTTCTATTAACTCCTCATCGATACGTCCATTCAAATCCGCCCAAATAAAAAAAGGAAAATATGTTTCTATAGCCCAGCCAATCATCTCTTTATATGACCATGCCAGACTAGGGGTATCGGGAATGGTTGGTTTTATTAAAAATTTAATCTTATTTAATCCTTTTGTAATTTTTTTTATTATGGGTGCAAAAACACTTTTTAAATCTCCAACAACTTTTGATGATATTAGCTCTGGGTTTTTATTTAGAAATGAATAAATTTTATCAAACTCTTTTTCTAATAAGCCACTTAGGCCATGTATAAAATTAGTAACTCCTCCTGGACTTTTAGATATTTCTAAATCATTTAAATAATACTCTATTTCCTTTATTGTTTCAGATATTTTAGATTCGTCAATTTTTAAATCGTACAAATTCAATTTGAGAGATTCAAAAACTCTAAAATTTTTTCCTAACAGTTTTTCTCCTAAATCTTTATAAGTTCGTAGTATTTTATATCTCATTAATTCTATTTTTAATATCGAAATATCTTCCTCTATCATGTTAATAATTGTCTTCATTGCTCTATCTTTTGATTTATTCTTCCACCTGTCTAACTGTTCCTGATACACTCGATATATAAGGTGCTTCGCACTATTTCTACGCCAGATAGATTCATCATAAGATAATAAAAGGTCTACTATTTTTTCAATAGGAAAAACAGAGTAGGTATAAACAGGATTATAAAAATTTTCAAGAATAACGTTCTCGAAAATATCCCCTATTCGAGGAGTTATTTCTTCCTTTAAAAGATCTGCTTCAATAATCTCTTCGTTTCTTATATGGTCAGGGATAAAAATATTCCATCTCTGAGCAAGGCATTTTCGGGCATCCATTATTTGAAAAACAAACTCTCCTTGAGAATACCGTAAAGCCATATTCCGCATCCATTTTTCAATAATAGGCTCATGAACACAGATGGTTAAATCAACGTCATTTTCTAAAGCTATAAGAATATCTTCATAACCAAACACATAATCTTTTAATTCAGAAAAGACTAAACTATTTTTATCAATAGGGTATACTTTATTTTTATCAATAATAAAGTTAATCATTTTCGCGCTCTACTTTCTCTAAAAGCTCTCTAACGAGAATTTTAAATTCTTCGGATGAAATTATTTTAGCTTTTTGGATCTCTCTAAATAGCGATAGCACAGTGGAGCGAACTTCTTCTTTATCTTTTGGAAAAACAAAGTTAACAACTGCATCTCCTAATGTTCCTTGCGCTGGAATTTTTATCTGATTTGGGTAAGTGTCATCTATAACATTTATTTTAGTAATTTTTCCATAACTACCGTCCTTATCACACACAACAAAACTTATAATACGATGATTGCCTTTTATAACTAATGGTTCCTCCGATTGATATCTTTTTCTCTCGCTATTTTCGTTTGATGGATCAGATCCATTATCGGTATAATAAATAAAATCTTCTTTTTTCTGAGGTGTAATCTTTATAGTTAACATACTCTTA
>ASPA01000036.1 GCA_000405605.1 Atribacteria bacterium SCGC AAA255-G05 | reverse complement strand
AAGTTTTCTATCCCTAAAATATCGGCTGCTTCCTGCACTCTTTGGTCTATTTCTTTCTTGGGAAATTTCCGCAATTTAAGACCAAAAGCCATATTATTGTAAACGTCCATATGGGGATAAAGAGCGTAGTTTTGAAATACCATAGCAATATCTCTATCTTTAGGCTGGACATCATTTACCAACCTATCGCCGATATAGATTTCTCCGGAAGTTGCTTCTTCTAAACCAGCAATTGCCCGCAAGGTCGTAGTCTTCCCACAACCAGATGGACCGACCAAGACTGCAAATTCCTTATCCTTTATTTCTATGTTTACATTATCTACCGCGGTTACCTCTTTAAATTTTTTAGTAAGATTCTTTAAGATTACGTTTGCCATTTTAATTCCTCCCCTTTTTTTATTGCTTTACTTTGATTATACTATTTTCGAGTAGTGTTTACACTTTGACTTAAAATAAACTGTTCATGCATGTGATCTTTTCTATAGAATATTAACAACCACAATATTCAAAATAGGAAGAAGAACAGCACATATGACCAAAAATGATCGTATTGCCAGGAATATTATTTCATTCTATATATTTACTATCTCTTTTTTTAACGTTTATATTCATTTCCTGGCAATTATTATTAAACAAATATGTTCAATAGTAAAAATACTCTTCAACTTTAATTATAAACAATTTATACTAAAAAAGAATTTAATTAGAATAATTCCTGCTGCAAAAAAAATTAGCAAGGAAAAATAGTATCTTATATGAGCTCCTCTTAGTTTCTTATTGAGTATTGCTCCTAACTGAGAACCAACCAAAGAACCAGTCAAAATACAACCTACTAATCTAAAATCTATATTCCCTTTTAATAAATGGGTTATAGCTCCATATCCTGAAACAAAAATAGTTTGAAAAAGACTCGTACCTATAGCTATACTTGTTGGTATTCCTATTAAGTAAATTAAAGCAGGATTCATAATAAAAGCTCCTCCTATTCCTAAAAGTCCGGAAAATATTCCTGCTACAAATCCTAAACAAATTAAATTCCAGATAGAAATAGATTTTACCTTTGAGATAGGCAAGGAAGTAAGTGGTGGAATCGTGATATTTTGAATTTTTTGAGAGAAAATAGTATCTACTACTCCTCCTCGAGGTTCTCTTTTTTTCGCTTTTTTACTTTCAAGAAACATAGAAATTCCCACTAAAGAAAGAAGAATTATATAGATGATGTTTATCCAAAAATCCATTATACTTATGGTAGAGGCATTAATGATAATAGTACCAAGGCTTTTTAGCCGCATCAAGACTCGTGCCCCTAATTCTACACCTATTATCGAACCCATCAAGATAAATCCAGCCAGTTTATAATCTATATGGCCGTAACCTTTGTGTTTCAAAGTTGAAGCAGTAGAAGTTCCCACCATTTGAAGAAGGCTACTCCCTATAGCAATATTATATGGAATGTTAAAAACCACATTTAACAAAGGCACCAAAAGAAATCCTCCTCCTACTCCGAATAGACCAGAGAGTATACCAATAACAAAACCTGTTCCAATAAGACCTATACAATTAATCATTTAAACAATCCTTTTATTTTGGTAATCTTAATTATAGAAAAATTAAGGAAGAAGTTCAAATTATTTCGTAGGTTTCGAAAGAAAATTTAATCATTTCGATTAGTATTAAAAATTCTAACAAATTAAAAATACTACGTAAACAATCTATTAAATCAATTTAGCGGACGTTTAGTTATTTTTGCTAACGAATATGCTAATGCCATCCCTACAATGAAAGCAATAGTCATATTAGTTATTAGGGCTAAAATTGCGATGGTGATGGTTACAGTTTTAAAACTATGCTTCCCTAATTCAATAGCCACAAAGACTAATAATGCACCAAAAACACCAAGAGGAATAATGGCAACGAATTCTGGACTGGCAAAAAATAGGGCGATAGGTAGGAGTATTATACCACTAATAATATTCGACCCACCAGTTCTTGCCCCAAACCTGTATTGGGCAGCAAGACCACCAGCGCCATGACACATGGGGAATCCTCCAAAAGGAACAGAGGTAAGATTCATAAGTCCAATACTAATTGACAATTTATCAGGTTCAACTTCTCTATGGATAAGATCTTGCATCAATAATTAAGTGGAAAGTATGGCATTAGTTACAGTCAGCGGTGCTTGAGAAATTGCTAATAGCCATCCGCCTTTTAAAAAATCCTGGATTCCTGGAATAATTAAAGTTGGTAATGGCAAAATTCTTATCTGGGGAATGCCGAATTTTTGTAAGCCTATCACTATTCCGATTAATATAACCACTATTGCGGAAATATCTGTCAGGTGAATAAATTTATTAGCTATATAAAATAGAATAATAATGGTGATACAAATGACAGAGATAACACTATCCTTTAGGATAAAGTTAATCGAGGTCTTGAATAAAATTAAGGCTAAACCCATTTGAATACCTCTAATAACACTAGAGGGAACTTTTTCTTGAATAAAATTCATTTCTTTGCAAAATCCTAGAATTAAAAAAAGACTCCCTAAAATCATTCCTGAAGCAGTAATCTCTTCCTTACTCAAACCGCCTGCGATAACTATTGCGCCGATTACCTTCATCGGTTCGACTGGCATAGGCATCTTATAATATAAGCCGGTTATAATATACCACACGCTAAAAAATAACAGTATATGTCCCAAATTAAGGTTTGAAACAAAAGCTACTCCCAGAACTATGGGAAATAGTGTTCCATAATCTCCTATAGCACCAGCTATTTCTTCCAGATTAAATCTAAAGTCTGGCCACTTATCAATTCTATTTTCGTTTTTCATAATTTACCGCCCAGTAATTTTCCCTCTTTTCATACTAAGTTCCCCTTATAAAAACAAGTATTTTATTTAACTAATAATAAGAAAAAGCGTATCAAAATTCTTAAATAGGCCTTATTAAATTAAAGTAGAACTACTCCATTCCTAGTTGCTTCGAGAACCGCTTTAGCTGATTCGGTAATACCAGGAGGAAAACCAACAACTTTATATATGAATAGAAAACCAACAAGCCATAAAATGAGCATACAAAAAATCCACAGGATAAATCCATATTTTACAAAATCGATAGGGTGAATGATTCTTTTGTTGGTTCCCGGATAAGTACTAAGGGCATAAACGATAGCATTATTTGGAGTGCCGACAATAAGAAAATGGGCAAAGGAGGTAGCAAAAGCAGTAGCTAATCCGACTGCCCAGGGTTCTCCTGCCCCACCGGAGAGAATGCCCATAGGAATAGTAATCGGACCTAAGAGGGAGGTAGTAGCAGCATCACTCATAAAATTAGTCATAATCCCAGAAAAAAGACTAGCTCCCACCAGTAAAGGCATCTCCCCATCTACTCCTAAGGATTGGATTCCGTTTAAAAAGAATTTGGCCAACCAAAGGGCAGCTCCGCTATTTTGTAGTAAAGCTCCCATAGTAAGTGCTCCACAATACATAAACCAGGCATTCCAAGATATGTTGGTCAAAATCTTCTTCCAATCTACTACTCTAAATACAACTGGGATTATTAGAGCAAGTAAGGCAGGTCCACCTAACCCTAAAGTCTTGCTCTTGGTTATCCACAGGAAGAGGATAGATAACATCATCAGTAAAATTAATATTTCATTAAACTTCATCGCTCCCATAAGTCTGTTTTCTTCTTTAATGGCTTCCAGCCCGGGAGTTAAATCTTTTATCTTGGTCTTACGAAACATAAAAAGTAGATAAATAACTACTACTACAGCTAATATAGGAACCAGGGGCATTCCATAGGCCATCCATTGGGTAAAACTCATAGACACATTATAATTATCAAAAAATCCCATCATAATAGCATTACGTCCACCTGCTGCCGGTGAGCCAACTCCACCTACGTTAAGAGCAAAACAAAGGGTGAGAAGAAGTAGTTTGGCCAGGTGAGGATCTTCTTTTATCTGTAATCCTTTATCATTTGCCCCTTTTAGAGCCCCGACGTAGATAATAACCATAACCGGAGTCATAAAGGCGGCAATAGCATGAGCAGATACGAATGAACCTAAGATAGACATAGAGATAGCAATTACGAAAAGAGGGAATTTAAATCCTTTTACCCATCCTAAAATCCAACTGGCTAAACGTTTATGTAATCCAACTTCGGTTACTACCACCCCCATAGCCAAAACACCTAAAAGGAAAAGAGGGGCATCACCACAGAAGGTTTTACCTATCTCTGCCTTGGGAAGCAAGTAAAAAAAGTAAGCCAGAAAAGGCATAAGGATACCGACTATGCCGATAGGCAGCGCTTCGGTAGAAAAAAATATGGTAGCCATAGGAATTATTCCTAAAATTAACTTTGCCTTCCAGGCGGCTTGAGAAATACTACTGGCTACCCCTGTTCTTATCATATTATCGGCAAAACCATATTCTTGTACAACTTTTTTTTAAACTTTCAGGAACAGGAAGAACAAAAGCTATAAAGGCAAAGATGGCAGTTCCTATAAGCAACCAGAGCATCTTACTATCCATACGAAGTTTATTGTAATTTTTAGTAGGCAATTCTTGATTCATTTATTTTCCTCTCTAACTATTATTTTATATATTTGTATTATCAATTGCTATAAAAACAAATATTGTTATTTGTTGCACTACAAATTCTAAGGCTAAAAAACAAAATGCTTATTTTGTAATGGTTTAAGGGGGTTAAATGGCTAAAAATCGGTTGCAAGTGTCAAACTCGGGACAGCTTGTAATAAAAAGAACATATTTTTCAAATTTATATCGATTACATCATCCCAGTCTTCTTCAGTAAAATCTATAGCAGGGTTACGTCTTATAATACTGAAATTGTTTACCAATATATTAATTTTAAAAATTATCAATAGTAATATTAATAATGTCATTTATTGATTCTGTGGATTTTAAATTAGTATTTATACCTAAAAAAGAACGGCTAATTGACTCTATCCTTTTTTTAGTAGCTGACATACCACTCGGTCATACACCAACTATGTCTACTCCTGCTTCCGCTAATCCTTCTGCCATACCGTATCCTAAACTATTAGGACGTGAACAACCTATGATAATCGCTACTTTCCTCTCTAAATTAAATTTTTACAAAATTATTTTTCCTCCATTAAAATAGTTTATATTAATTCAGGAACACACCCATCAGATTTATATTTCTACCTATTAAATTATTAACATTACTCCCATAATAATCATTAAAAATGAAATAAACTTACTTAATAAACTTTTGTTTATCTCTTTAAAGATTTTTAACCCAATTGGAGTTCCCATTAATACAGCAATCATACCTAGTATCGATAGTTGTAATATTTTTAGATCTATATTCCCATAAGTTAAATGTAAAAAGATAGAGTAAATTGTTGTTATAACATTTGTAGCCTGCAAACATCCTTGATATTCCATCTTATTAGAAGTGGCAGCAAAGAAATAGATTGCCTTTGGTGGTCCTCCAATATTAAACATTCCTCCAAAAATCCCACTAATAATTCCCACTATAAAAGAATTTTTTGCGGAAATATTTATTCTAATCTTATTATAATAGAATGTGAAATATAGAGAAAATATAATAAGTGTTACGCCTAATATATTTTTCAAAATGCTTGTGCCAAGATTCATTAAAGAATATATGCCAATACTTCTACCGATTAATTCACCTATTACTGTAAAAGACACTAACTTAACAATTACATAATCCCTCATTCGATAAAATATCCATAAGACCATTATAAATGCTGATAATAATACTACTAATGTAGCTATTCTAATAGGCAAAATTAATGTTAATATTGGCATAGAAAAAATAGCAAATCCTAGACCAGTGGCGCCTTGAATGATACTTCCGAAAAACATTGTTATAAATAATAATATTTTCACTAATCTCTTCTTATCAAGATATATCTACTCTATTTTAATTATAAAATTTAAATAAAGAATCATTACAAAAAGGGACATATATTTAATAATTGTTCATATATGCGGACCCTCTTTGCAGTACTACATAATATAGTTTTTATACAGTTAACATTTCACCTGGTTTTAAAACTACAACATCTATACCACTAGTCAGGTTATTTATAAGCTCCAAATACCTTTGAGGGTCCTGCTGGTTAGAGGGAAAGGTATTGTAATGCATAGGAATAACCCTAGGAGCACCGACCCAGGCTGCAGCACGGGCAGCCAGCTCTGGTGTCATCGTATAACGACCTCCTATAGGTAATAGGGCTACATCTGGGTTATAAATCTCTCCAACCAGTTTCAGATCATAGGTTAGCCCCGTATCTCCGGCATGAAAAACTCTATGACCGTCCTCAGTCACTATGACAAATCCCATAGAACTACCATTGGGGAGCATCACCTTATTCTTGAACCACTCCTCCCCATAAAGGGCAGAGACATGGACGGAAGGAGTTGCATGGATGGTAATCCCTTTATGGGTAGTGCACCCTCCAATATTAATCGGTATAGAACCCTCATCATATGGTATTCCATGTAAGGTCGCATAATTACCTATCTCCGGAGAGCATATTAGTTTTGCTCCACTCTTCTTTACTATCTCGATAGCATCACCGAGATGGTCCTCATGCCCGTGAGTTACACAGACGATATCGGCATCCTTCGCCTCTTCTAAGGTTATCGGGCAGACCGGGTTATCTTTTATCCAGGGGTCTATATAGATATTAACCCCTTGATCGCTAACTATCTTAAAAGCTGAATGGCCAAGCCATTGAATTTTCATGTTCAACACCACCAAAGTATTTTATTTATCACTATATCCGTTCTTAAAAATATCCATAAATAAATTAGCCAAAGAACATTATATCTTTTGCCCATACCTTACCTTTGCTGGTAATAACCAGCCTTAATTCTACCGCCCTTGCCTCTTCCGGTGCCCTAGCTTCAAAGGAGTCTTCTACCCAAGCATTTGTCCCTACAAAGAGTTCTCCTTTGGGAGCCTCAGCTGCATCCTCAATCAGGCCACCATACTCATCAACAAAGGCCATCTGTAAATAGGCAATACTGTCTTCTACCATGTCTCTTGTCTTTATTTTTCCTGCCATTTTATAGATCCTTCCAGGTTTAACCGCTACAAACTGCTGCAGATAGAGGGCACCTGGCCTATCATATTCAAGACCCGGATAGGGCTTTGATCCATTCTCATCCCAGATAACCTTACCTCCACCTTCGGCAAAACGGCTATTAAAGGTCCAGTAAAGAGGTAGGTTATTTCCCCCTTTTTCTTTTAATGAACCGTTTTTAATCCTGGGGTATATGGGGTTTAGATTGCGGTAATTTCTAAAGAACCAGACAATATTACCATAAGGATCTACCTCTAAAACCTGTTTATGCTGCTGGTCAGAGATCAGTACATTACCATTTTCCAGTTTATCGGCTTCATAAAAGTCTGCAAAATAGCGGGGTTTAAAGGACCAGACAACGTCCCTATCTGGAGTAACTTCAATAATACGGCCATTTTTACTATCGGTAATAAGGGTATTACCATTCTCCAGTCTATCCGCATCCCTAGGCCAGTTTATGATATCTCTTGAACCATCGCCATATTTCCAGACAATTTCTTTCTTACAATTTACTTCAATAACTCTATGATGACCTGAATCTGCAATCAAAATATTCCCGTTTGGAAGCATATCACAGTTGTGAGGGTGTTGAACACCTTCATCATAGAACCAGATTATATTTCCCTTATGGTTTACAACAATACAGCGGTCATTATTTCTATCAGTAATCAGTAGGTTCCCATCTTCAAGTTGATGGGCATCATTTGGATAATGCAGATGAGACCCGTCACTTAATTTACCAGTACCATTGCCCCAGTTATCGGAAGTAAAGACAATCTCTCCCTCGGGATTTACCTCTATTACTCGGTTATTGGTAGTATCAGTTATCAGAGTATTACCGTTTTTAATCCTTTTAGCACTATGAGCAAACCTTAAACCTTCCCCAAACCTCCAGACAATCTGTCCCTCAGGGTTTATTTCAATTATCTCACTTCCCTGTTCTGTTTCATCTCCAGCATCTGTAATCAAAGTGTTTCCGTTTTCAAGCCTTTCAACATCACAGATAAATTCAAGCCTTCCAGGTATACCTCTCTCTAGAATATTATTTTCTAAGCCATACATATTTACTCCTTATATTACATTAACTAGACCTTACATATAACCAAGTTGTCTTAGTTTTTCCATTAGTCCTTCTTTATCCTGACGCCTCCCGCCTCTTTCATTAATATTTTCTAAATCCTGCTCCCAGGCAGGTTTATCACCAGCTTTACTTGTTGTTGATTTAGCACCTAATGAACGGTATCCCTTTTTATACAATGAACAGACTGGTATAGTATATTTAAACATGGCATCCCAAACATCCCTCTCCAAGAAGTGGAGAATTGGACAGACTCTCATGTGTTCGGGACTATACTCTGTTTTTTCCCGGGGGCTAAAGTATTTCTCATTGGCTCTTGCTTCCTGTTCATCCCATCTGATACCTACAAAGAATGCCTTAATATTATTTTCTTCAAGATATACATTTAAGCTAACTGTTTTCATTAAATGATTCCCAACAAAGGATTCCGCCTCATAAGGGAACTCATCTTCCTCGTAACCCAGGCGCTTAATCTCTCTCTGGTTTCTTTCATTGAGATCACTTACTTTAATCATGGAACCAAGCTTATTGCCTGCTGCCCTGGATACATCATGATTATGGATATACTCAACTTCAACACCATATTTTTTACTGGTCGCATCAATAAATTCTCTAATCTCTTCAAACATATCTCCTTCATCAATACAGAAACATTTTGGTATCTTGATTCCTTTTTCCTTACATACTTCATGGATAAAATGCAGTACAAGTGTACTGTCCTTACCTCCTGTCCAGGCTATTGCCAGGTCATCAACATCATACTTTTCAAAAGCCTCCTCTATTACCTTTTTGGAATCCCTAATCTTCTTTTCAAGTAGTTTTTCCTTGTTTGCCATTTTGTTATTCCTCCTTTTATTTTATTTTTAGTTTCATAATTTATATAAAATTTAAGTTAGTCTCCATATCAACTCTGTAAAACAAATTTACTTAAAGCAGCTTTATCTTCTTTTAAATAGATATATGAAAGGAAACTAAAATTAATGCCTAGTTTTGACTCATCCTTTAACAGCTCCACCGGTAAGACCTTTGATAAAGAGTTTACCTACACTGGCAAAGAAAATGACAATCGGAATAATGGTCATGATAGATGCTGCGGCGATCTGGCCCCAGTTAATAGAATAGGAAGAGGTCCAGCCGGCAATTCCAACTGCCAGTGTCTGATGGTCAATATCTGATATTAACACCGCTGGAAATAAATAATCATTCCAAGAGACAACGAAAGAATAAATAGCAACCGTAGCTAACCCCGGTAAAACTAGAGGCAAAAAGATTCTATACAGGATATCAAACCGGGAACAGCCATCAATCTTTGCTGCTTCACTGATTTCCTTAGGAATATCATCAAAATATAGCTTAAGAGTCCAGATGCTGAATGGTAGTGTCATTAAGATATTTACAATAACTACACTAATTAGATTATCATATAATCCTACCTTTTGGGCCATCTGGAATAACGGAATTATCAATAAAATTCCCGGAAAGAAATAGACCATTAAGATTGTTTTACTTAAAAAATATTTTCCATAAAAGCGAACATTACTAAGTGCGTAGGCAAAGCAAACAGACATTATAAGTGTTAAAATCGATACGAGAATCGATACAAAAAGACTGTTCTTCAAAAATATTAAGTATTTTGAAGATGATATTACATATATGTAATGCTCAATTGTTGGGGCATTTGGGAAAACCTTCGGTGGTTCGAACATTAACTCTTTAAAGCCTGAAATTGAGGTTACAAATACCCAATAGATGGGAAAAACATAGATTAAAGATATAAGCCCCAGACCTAAATATATACCGAATTTGAGAATGAACTTCCTTTTTTTAGCATCTCTGTTAATCATTTAATCTTCCCCATTTTCCACCGACAAATTTAAAATATAACCAGGTAGTGATTGATAAAATTATGAGTAATATTATTGACAGGGTTGCCACTTCGCTCATCCTGAAAATCTGGAAACCCTTTTTATAAATCGAAATAGCTAAGGTCATGGTTGCCCTCGAGGGTCCGCCCTGGGTTAACAACCAGATCGGCGGAAACATGTTAAAAAGCCAGAGCATCAGTATAAATGAGTTTATGATAACAGACGGTAAGATGTGTGGCAGGGTAATATAAAAGAATTTCTGAAAAATACCTGCTCCATCAACAGTAGCCGCTTCATATATGTCTTTAGGAATTGTCTGCAGAGTTCCTAAAATGACTATTGCTACAAAAGGAGTCCATCTCCAGGTATTCACAAGGACTACTGTAAACATAGCAATACTACTATCACTGAGAAACTCTATTGGCGCAGTAATCATACCAATCTGTTTCAAAATGTGATTTATAACTCCTGAGACAGGATATAGCATCCATCTCCACATTAAAGTGGTTACAACTATCGGGAACATCCAGGGTAAAAGTGTCCAGGTTCTGAAAAAACTCTTCCCTTTATATTCCTGATTGAGGAGCAAAGCAATCAATACTCCTATCGGAATAATCAACCCCAGATTACTACCCGTCCAGATAATGGTAAGCTTTACCTCCTCCCAGAATTCAGGAGTCCATAATATTTTAATATAATTATTTAATCCAACAAAGGGAGGATCAGCTTCAACCATAAGCTGCTTATGAAAGCTCGTCCATATATTTTGTAGAACAGGATAGACGATAATTACTCCAATCCAGAGTATTCCCGGAAGAACTAGCAGCCATCCGAATAGGTTTTCCTTTTTCGCTTGTAGATTTGTGTTAGGATCATAGTTCCGAAATATCTTTATTGTAGATTCCCCTTTTTTCCCAGTAGGATTTTTCTAAGAAGGGTTACCGGAAGGATATATGTATATCCTTCCGGTAACCCTTAATCAAAATATTACTTTAATATTCTACTATCTTTTCGTATTCTGACTGACCCCATTCGACTGCTTTTTCTACAGACCAGTTTTCATTAACTATCTTTTGCAATACTGCTCCCAAAAGGAATGAACCCTCAATAGCTCCGGCTTCAAGGGATTTTCCGCCACCTTCAAAACCAATCAAACTGATATATTCCATAGTCTTAGCCTGAACCTGCATTAAATCATTATACTTTTTAATAATCGGATAGTTATTAAAGGTATCGGATTCGGCAGTAGCTTTGGTTACAGGCATAAATAGGCCTGCCTCCATCATCAGATATTCTGTATGATTCTCGGGTTTATATAACCACTCCAGGAAGGTACGAACGGCTTCAAGATGACCTGTCTCTTCTGCCCTTTTAGTTATAAGTATACCTCTTGGATAACCTGTATTTTTACGCTGACCTCCTTCAGGTATGGGCATGAAGGTCATTTTATACTTACTGGCTAGCTCAGGATCTTTTTCATCCAGCTCCCGTAACCAGGCACCATTGTACATTACAGTTGCTACTTTACCAGACTTAATTAATAACTCAGCCATGCCCCAGTCCATATTCCCTGCACCTGGGACAGTGTATTTCGCCAATTTACTTAAGAATTCATAAGTTTCCCGGGTCTCTGGAGAATCAAAGACGATACGTTGTTCACCGCTTGAAAGGTCTGTGATCTTACCGTCATTTGTCCGTAAAAAGCCCCATACAACCTGGCTGCCGTAGTTACCTATAGTAGAGACAGGAAGACAAAAACCATAAATATCCGTTTCGCCATCACCATCTCTATCCATTGTTAACTTTTCAGCGGCCTCAAGCAGATCATCCCAAGTCTTTGGCGGTTCCAGCCCTGCTTCTTCATAAAGATCTGCTCTATAAGTTAATGGCCAGCTTACACCATATACTGGTAAACCATACTGTTTTCCCATATAATTATAGGCAGTCCATAAAGCTTCCGGGAATTCATATTTTTTGTGAATTGAGTTAAAAATGTCATCTACAGGTATAATCGCATCATGTTTGATCATGTCCATCAATTGAGGCGGATTTATAAGAAGCAGGTCCGGCAGAGAATTTGCAGCAATACCGGCCATGATCTTGCTCTGATAATTCGGGAAATTAATCGGAACCTGTTTTACTTCAATACCAGTTTCTTTTTCAAAACGACTAAAGAGAGCCTCCTGAGCTGTTATACGATGCGGTGGTGTCTCCCAATGCCAAATTTCTATTGTTTCTTTAGCAAGCACATTAATAGAAAATGTGAAGATTACTGCTATAATCAAAACCAAAATAAGAAAATAATTTTTTTTCATTTTCACTTGAAGTTTCCTCCTTATATTTATGTTTTTTAATATCCGGAAAATATTGCAATTTTCCTCGAAATATTGTGCCCGTTAGTCGGTTCATTGTCAAATTCGAAATAAATTTCATACATCCAAAACAGTACTTCCGGCAATCACATCAAACCTTATATCCATAATATCAACAAGACATTTTTTGATTTCTGGCCAAACAGCCTGATGATCATCTGAAGTTACCCATTTTTCGCGGGAAGATTCTGAATCAAAAGAAATTAATATTTCACAGCAATCTGTACCCTCCACATCTGTTAGTAGGTAACAGGCACAGAATCCCTCTTGCCTAGATATGGTGGGAAGAAAGTTTTCCCGATAGTTTTTTTCTAATTCCTTTCTCATTCCCTTTATAATCTTAGCACTTACATGTAATTGAACCATAGACATACCCCCTTTCTTCCTTTTTTATGTATCAATACTTTGATAAAGATATCAAGTTCTTGATACATTCTCAATGAAGTACTGTTCCACCACAGACATTCAGGGTTTGACCTGTTATTCCACTAGAGGCGTCACTGGCTAAAAACAGGACTGCTTTAGCTACTTCTTCTGGTGTAACAAGTCTTTTCATTAAAGCATCATTGGCAACAGACTTCATCCCTTCTTCAAAACCGATATTAGATATTTTAGCTCTTTGTTGCATATATTTTATAATCCGCTCCCCTTTAACTGCCCCGGGGCAGACAGTATTAACACGAATATTATATTTTGTTACCTCATGGGCAAGACACTGAGCAAAACCTATTTGGGCCCACTTTGAACTTACATAAGGGCTCCGCGTGGCTAAACCACGCTGACCTGCATTTGAAGATATTATTATAATATTACCGCTCTTTCTTTCAATCATATGCTTAAGGGCCTCACGAGTAGGAAGCATTGTACCGGTAATATTGATATCCAGTGTCTTTCTCCAGCCTTCAAGGTCCATTGAAACAATCTCGGTCATCGGACCGGTTATTCCAGCATTATTCACCAGAATATCAATCTTGCCGAATTCCTTTATTGTCTTACCTATTAACCTTTTAACATCCTCTTCTATGGTAATATCACCCTGAACAGCAATAGAACGACGGCCCAGTTTGCGAACCTTATCTCGCGTTTCTTCAATTTGGTTCAAGCTGCGTGATGTAACAACAACATCTACTCCGACCTTGGCTAGAGTGGTGGCAATTACCCGTCCAATTCCACGTCCAGAACCTGTAACTATAGCTACTTTTCCCTCCAGTTTCATATCTAATACCCTCCTTACATTAAGTTAACTTTTATTATTAGCTGAGATATCTGCCATAAAAATCAAAGTAAAATATCTTTAATTATCTTTCAAGGGAAAATAAATAGTTCGCTCTTCTCTGTTAGACTTATAAGCTCCCAGAATCATCTCTACAGACTTTCTGCCTTCTCTAGCAGTAATAGGATTATTATCTTTCCCCTTAATATAGTCTAAAAATGCATAGGCAGGTGCTTTTTTCCTATTCAGCTGGGAAACTTCACTGGAAAAGTCAAATTCCTTCCATTTCTTTTCCTCAAAATCTGTTGAGTACATCTTTAAGGCAACTGCCCTTTCGTCCCTATAAATCTCCGTTGAAGATGTATCCCCATAATTTTGAATAATTACACCCTTATCACCGTATATCTCAAGTGAATTTTCTGCCGCCAGCATTACAGCGCTGGAAAAATGAATACCCATCTTACCATTTTTAAAGCGGTAAACTGCCAGTCCCGTATCATCATATCCAATATCTGTAACAATATTTCCTATCTGGGCGGTTACACTGACCGGCTCACCCAGTATCCATAACATAAAGTCCGCAACATGTATTCCCTCCCACATAAACATACCCGGTGTACATTTAGGATCAAATAACCAAGACCTAAAGGGGTAGGACATATACTCTTTATCCAGCATCCATGGACCTCCGTGACGGCACCGTAGGGCAGAAATTTTTCCAACTACACCTAAATCAAGAAGCTCCTTTACTTTTTTGCGAACAGGGTCATAGCGCATTTGAAAGGCTAAGCTAAAAGGTACACCAGTTTTATCTATAATCTCTATAATTTGGTCACACTCCTTTAATGTATGTGCTAGAGGTTTCTGACAGAGAATTGCTTTTCCTGCTTCTGCAGCCTTTTTGATCAGTTCTAAATGTTTACTCGTCTCGGATGAAATGATTACCCCCTTTACCTCGGGTACCTGTAAAACATAATCAAGTGAATTGCTATATAATAAATTATATTTTTTTGCTGCTGCCTTTCCCCGTTCTTTATAATCATCCCAGATTATTGGGATACAAGCATCAGGGACTTCTATGAGAGCTTCAGTACATTGATAGGCATGTTCAAAGGCATAACTGATAATAGCAATTCCTATTTTTTCTCTCAACAATAACACCTCTCCACTCATAGATATACTATTAATATGGTCCGTAAAATTACATTTTTTGGATAGTCATCAGATTTTTAAATTAAATATTATGAAATAAAGGCCAATTGATTTTTCAATTATGCTAAATTGATATCCGGATCCCTGTATCTGCTGACTTCTGAAGTGCTAATATAATCTCTACCACTCGTTTTCCGCTAGAAGCAGTAATCAACGATTCCTCATCTTTAATTACCATATTAAAAAATTCCTTTGCCAGTATTTCATGAGATTTTTTATGATATATGGGTAGGTCATATTCTTCCCAGCCCTCTTTGTTCGTCCAGACTAACAAGGGTTTCGGTGCCTTTTTAGGTATATCATGAATCGATGCTAGATCACCGTAATTCTGAATAAGAATTCCCTTATCACCAAAAATCTCTATTGTACTTAACCCGGCTCGATGTGTCCAACTCGATTCTATTGTCGCTATTACATTATCAGGAAATCTTAAAAGGGCAACTAAATTATCTTCTACCGGTAAGTTTTCAAGTACCGTACTTTTTTCAGCAAAAACCGATTTGGGTTCTCCAAACACCCAACGTAAGAAATCGATAGAATGAATGGCCTGGTCGACAATTACCCCTCCACCACTCTGCTCTGGATCAGTATACCAGTCATTAATATATTCATCTACAAAACCCAAAGGATGTCCATGCCGCATGCTTACAGAGGAAATTTTACCAAGTTTCCCTGATTGGACCAGTTCCCTAGTTTTCTGATGAATGGGACAAAAACGTTTCGGAAAACACTGCATAAATTTTACACCAGTCTTTTTAATAACATCAACCACTTGATTGGCTTCATCTAAATTGAGGGCCATTGGTTTTTCGCATAGAACATGTTTCCCTGCCAAAGCACTTTTAATTGTAAGTTCAGCATGTCTATTATTTTCCGAACATATTCCTACCATGTGGATATCTGGATCATTTAAAATTGAATCTAACTCTGGAATAAAATCCGTATTATACCGTTTGGCAAATTTTCTCCCTCTATTTATTCTATGGTCCCAGACACCCCGGAGCTTTATATTGGGATTTTTTTGAATAGCTTTTACCCAAGCATTTGCATGTATATCCGGCGCATCTATGGCCACTGATAAAATTGCAAAACCTAACTTTTTCGCCATAATTCATTCCCCTTTTCTTAAAAGTTCTATATTGAATAGCACCACATGTCTTACACTTTGAGTTAAGATATATAGCAGTGCATACCTTACACTTTCATAAGTTATATAATATCTCTAAAAGGGAGGTACCCACTCATAAAAAAATATAAAGTTAGAGTGAAGCTGCAAAGCGCTTCCTTACCTTAGCGAAAGATTAGCTGTAAATATATCTAGTGGTAAGGGTTCACTCCATCCTTGAGTTAATAAAATTCTAAAGTTTACCCTATCTATCTTTTACAACATCATTACCTTTGAACTCTACCTGATCCTGCTCCTCCTGATAAGCTTTTTACTTCCTCTAACGACAGTAAAGGTAAATCACCAGCAATGGAATGTATAAGACAAGAGGCTGCTACTGCAAATTCGAGAGTTTCTTTATCATTCCTTAAATTATTCAAACCATAAATTAAACCTGCAGCAAAAGTATCTCCTGCTCCTACTCTATCTACAATGTTGTGAATCTCATACTTTTTTGAAACAAGGAATTCTTCCCGATTATTAAGTACTGCTGACCATCCGTTGTAATTTGCAGAATGACTTTCTCTTAAAGTGATGGCAATTTTCTTGATATTTGGGTATAAACTAAGAATTTCATCAGTTAAGTCTTTATATCTTTTTATTTGAAGTTCTCCTGACTCCACATCTATATTTTCTACTTTAATCCCAAGAGATTCTTGGCAATCCTCTTCATTCCCTATGACAATATCAGTATATTTAACCAATTCGCCCATTACCTCAGGAGCAGATTTCCCATATTTCCATAACTTTTTTCTGTAGTTAAGATCACAGGAAACAGTAATACCTTTTTCTCTTGTTTTTTTTACTGCCTCTAAGGAGAGCTCTGAGGCCGAAAGAGAAATAGCTGGAGTAATACCCGTAATATGAAACCAACTCGCTCCATCAAATACCTTTTCCCAATCAATGTCACCAGGTCTTGCTTCAGCAATAGCTGAATGAGAGCGATCATAAACAACTTTTGACGGTCTCTGATTAGCTCCGGCTTCTAAAAAGTATATACCTAATCGGTTTCCTTTTCTTATAATAAGTAAAGTATCTACACCCTGCCTCCTAAGTTCTCCAATACAAGCATCTCCGATTGCATTTTTAGGAATTACCGAAACATAGGCTACATTTAAACCAAATCGGGCCAGTCCCACAGCAACATTTGCCTCTCCTCCTCCAAAGGTAGCTTCCAAAAGAGGGCTCTGAAAAAATCTTTCCCAATTAGGTGGTTTAAGCCGTAACATTATTTCACCAAAAGTAATATATTTTTTCATTGTCTCCTCCTTTTCAATCATTATTTTTGCAAAAGATAAATGGCAAATCCAGATACTTCTTGATCTAGGTAAACTGCTTTAAGTTTACCTTCCTTTTCTTTTGCGGTCTCGGGAAGAATGGAAATGTTTTTCATTTTTAGGTAGGTTATTGCCCGATGAATATCGTTAGTAGCCACGGAAATGTGACCATGTTTCCCTAAATATTTGTTTTTAGTGACCTCAAAACCTGAACCAACAAAAAAAGAACTTGTACCTTCCTTTATAGGTAAATAAAAAAGGTGTGATAGTAGGCTAGCAGAATTAAGAGCTTTATCTTCATCTTCCTCATTTATCCCCAGGTGGGCCAATTCAAAACCGAGCATTATAGCAACCGCTTCCCTGGTAATTCTGGTAATCTCATCAAAGTTACCTGAAGAGATAAGTTCAGGTTTTACCATCCAACTACCTCCACAGGCATGTACTTTTTTTTTAGACAGATAAGAAGTTAAATTGTTCAGGTTAATCCCTCCGGTGGGAATAAATTTTATCCCGGTATAAGGTGCCGACATAGATTCGAGAAGTGGTAATCCCCCTGATGCTTCAGCAGGAAAAAACTTTACTACCTCAATTCCTCTCTCCAGAGCCATCTCAATCTGGGTTGGGTTATTTATACCCGGAGTTATCGGAATACTGTTTTCTATACAGTAATCCACTACTTTTGGATTGAAACCCGGTGAAACAATAAATTGAGCACCGGCAGAAACTGCTTTTTTTGTCTGTTCAACGGTTAATACAGTACCGGCACCAACTAAAAGTGTTGGAAGTTCTCTAGTCAGAATTTTAATCGCCTCTTCTGCAGCAGAAGTTCTGAAGGTAATTTCAGCAATAGGGAGATCACCATCAATAAGTGCTTTACCCAGAGGGAGAGCATCTTCAGCTTTTTCCATTTTAACCACCGGAACAATTCCCAGCTCACCGATTTTCTCAAGGATTTCATTCATCTAAATAATCTCCTTTTTAAAGACATAGTATGTATTGCTGCAATCTTTATCGTTAAGATTGGGTATAATGAATTTATGCTTTACACCGGATTAACACAAACTTCTCTTATATTTACAACTAAATTCATTTCTCTATTTTCTAATAATTATTTTTTACAATTACCATTGTATCCTAGTCTTTTAGATATTTTTTCGCTTGTCTCTATAATAGCTTCTTTTAAATTATTTTGTACATTTTTATCTAATCGGAAAGTAGGACTTGAAATGCTAAGGGCAGCTATAACTCTTCGTTGATGATTCCTGATGGGAGCAGCGATACAACGAACATTCTTTTCATTTTCTTCTCTATCTAAGGCAAAACCCTGTTCTCTTACTTTACTAAGTTCTTTTTCTAATTCCCCTTTATCGGTGATAGTATTCTCAGTAAGGCGAGGAAGCACTTTTTCCCCTAATGTTTTCTTTCTTTCTTCCGTTGAAAGATGGGCTAACAGCACCTTCCCTAAAGCAGTACAGTGAAGGGGGGCTCTTTTACCCACGTAAGAGATCATTCGTATTGTTTGAGAAGACTCCTCTTTGGCTAAGTAAAGAACTTCTCCTTCTTCTAAAACTCCTAAATGAACAGTTTCATTACACTGATTTACTAACTCTTTTAAATAGGGGGTGGCCTCTCTTACCAGATCCATTTGGTGAAGTTTAGCCATACCTAATTCTAATGCCTTCAGACCTAGTTGGTATTTCTGAGTATGGGAATCTTGTTCTACATAACCCCAGTGCTTTAAGGTATCTAATATACGATGAACGGTGCTGGGATAGAACCCTAATTTTTCAGCGATTTCAGTCATATGTATGGTGGAACCATGTTGAAGTAAAATATCCAGAATGGAGAAGGTTTTATCCAAGACTTTTATGGGGTAATTCGGATTTGCTTTTTTCATCTTGTTTTCCTTGCTTTATTTCTGTATTATAGAAACCATTTCTATATATTATGTTATTTACATAATACAAGATGAATTTTAGTTTGTCAAATTTTTTTATAAAATATTTTTCTTATTTTCTAAAAAATATTTTTAAGGTAAGGGGTGCAGTTAATTAATATTCAATTTACTTAATGTTTCAGCAGTAAAGCGGGCGCAACTATCTGGGTCCGGTAGGGGGAGAATCTCGGCAGAAATATAACCCTGGTAACCTATCTTTTTTAAAGTCTGAACTATTTTTGCAAAATCAAGATGGCCACATCCCGGTGCCCAACGATTACTGTCTGCAAAATGGACATGGGTAATATAATCTTTCGCTTGAATAATACTATCGTAGATTGAAACTTCTTCGATGTTCATATGAAAAGTATCTGCCAAAATCCCTAAATTTGATACGCTCACTCGCTTAATAAATTCAATTCCTTCATTGAGGGTATTAATAAAATTACTCTCATATCTATTTACCGGTTCTAAAGTAAGCTCTATATTGTATTTTTTTGCAAATTCTGTACATTTTCTCAAACAATCAATTGTCCATTCTTCGGCTTCTGTTTTGTCTACATTTTCGTTTATTATTCCTCTTATTAATCCGATAATTACCTGGGCATTGAAATGGGAAGCAAATATTATCTGGTCTTTTATTCTTTCTACCGCCATCTTTCTAATTGTTCCATCCGGATCAGAAAAACTTAAACCTTCTTCTCCGTATGCTTGGCCGGTGCCGATGGCCGGGACCTCTAAATTATTTTCTTTTATTATGTTAATAACATCATCTACTTTTAAATCTTTAGGATTCCTAACCGCTAATTCTGCACCATCAAAACCTAAGTCTGCGACTTTTTTAATACTTTCTTCAAAATCCTCTTTAAAGGCTAAAGCGGAAAATTTGGTAGGCTGAATAGAAACTACTATACTTTTTTTCATTATTTTTTACTCCTGCTGTAATTAGAATTAATATTGTAAAGTATCTATGAGGGTGTATGGCAATATATCCCCCTTCTGTCATTCCCGTGGAAACGGGAATCTATCTTTAAATATTATTCTGGATTCCCACTTTCGTGGGAATGACAATAGTAGACAAGTGAGCCTGCCTTCGTGAAAAAACGGGGAACGCTTATCCTACGGTTTACTTATCTAGGGCAGACACGAGGTCTGCCCTTACTAACGACTATTCACTACACTATTCACTATAAACTATTTATCTGCCCGATATATGGCAGTTCAAATACAGATTTCCAGCCTTTACTCATCGGTTCTTTTAAGAAAGGTTCCATCTCTTTTGGGTCACGCAAGCTTATCTTTTCTACCGGAGGTAATTTACCCGCCGGATAAGTTTCCATAACCTCATCATGAACCAAAGTTAAATACTTTAGTATAGCAGCAATAGGACGTTTTGCTTTATCAGCAGTTGCACGAGTAGGGTAGCCTACTATTCCTTCCGGAACAGCTGATCTTTCAATTGCAGATTGACCTTCCCCTTGCTGCCACCCTTGAGGTCGATGATAAGGGTCAACCGAGGTATCAAAATGACCACCTGGTAACAAAGATTCTCCTTCAGTATCAACCGCATACTTCATATCCAGCATCTCAGGGAAGAGTAATTGAGCAACAGATGCTTCTGCTTCGTCGGCATGAATGAAGTCAGTAGTAAGACTATCTTCTCTATCAATAGGGATAAAGAATTCTCTAATGGATCGATGCCAGTCAATTACCCGATAGATACCCGGTAATTGATAGCGTTTGCAGAATTCTTGAATTGCTGATTCTAATATCCATAATTGTCCGTGATTGTTTACCCACATTTGCTTGCGGAAACCATCATTCCAAAGTCCATACATCACATTAATCATAGTTTCCCTTACTACATCTTCGGGCATAATAATAGTACCGGCCATACCACAGTGATGATAAGGATGTCCGCCATAATTTAAGGGAGGCAGAGCCAGGCTGCAGCCTACTCCATCTCTATTTTTGATAAAACGGCGAACTCCTTCACAAATCTGGGTAACCATAAAAGTATCCAGTCCGGTATTGGCGTAATCACCGTGACATTCGGTACATCCTACCGGGACAAAGACAAAATCATTTTTTCGCCTATTTTCTATAACATGCATACGGGGAGTAGTCTGAATATAACTCCCTGCTTTCCCTAATTCAGAAGGAAAAGGTACTTTGTATTCCTTTAGTATTCCTTCAATTTTACTCATCGGGGCATCAAATAATTCTTTTTTCAATCTGCCTACCTGACTATTTTCAAAAACTATCTGAGGATAATCGGTAGTTAACCATTTTTCGTTTTTTTTATCAGACATTTTATTATCTCCTTTTCCTTAATTTATTTAAATTCACAGGTAATTTTACATTCTGTTCTATCGGTCCGCAATAAGACTATATTTTCCGGAACTTTATCTAAAGTTACCTTTTTAGTAATCAATGGAGTCATATCCATCCCGGAAGCCATTGAGCTGATAACTCGGGGGAAAGTTCCATGGCCGGAATGACCCTGGGAACCAACAATAGAAGCTCTTCTTACCTGGAAAACTTCTCCGGTTACCGGAATCTTCTTATCTGAGCGAGCTACAATTACTACTGTACTGTTAATCATCTTGCCTTCCCAGATAGATTGTTCGATATCTGCCCAGACCTTATCGGGTAAACCGGTTGCTTCTAAATACAATTTAGCTCCCAAACCACCGGTTATATCCAATACTCTCTCAGCAAAATTTTCTTTAAGAGGATTGATGATATGGTCTGCTCCCATTAATTTACCTAATTTTGCTCTTGGTTCAGAAGGCTCAGATAGAATTACATTAGAGGCTCCGGCTTTTTTCATGATAGCTACTGCAGCAAGACCGATAGGTCCTCCACCTAAAATTACTACATTATCTCCGGGCCTTATTCCTCCCCCTCGCTCTATTACTGCATTATAAGCTACTGAAGTAGGTTCAACTATACTTCCGGCCAGGAACAGGTCATCACCTTTATAAACTCTCTTTAATTCCTCCAGGCTCCAAATATAACGGGAATCAACTTTGACATATTCCGCAAAGGCGCCGTCACAACTGAAACCAATCTCCTGTAATTTTTCACAGTGGTTAGGGTAGCCATCGGCACAGGGCCGGCAAGAAGCGCACCAGAACATTT
>ASPA01000035.1 GCA_000405605.1 Atribacteria bacterium SCGC AAA255-G05 | reverse complement strand
GGAATAAAGGTGATTAAGAAGTATTACGCTCAGCCATCAATCATAAATGTCGATATGGAACATATTAACCGGGTATTTTTGAACCTGGTAATCAATTCTGTTGAGGCTATGCCTAATGGAGGCACAATAACCATAATGTCAGATATTCAAGAGGGCTTTTTTTTAGTAAAGTTTCAAGATATCGGGGTAGGTATTCCCGAAGAAGATATTATCAAGATATTTGATCCCTTTTTTAGCACTAAACCGATGGGAGTAGGTCTGGGTTTACCCATAGTTTATGGGATCGTGGTGAGTCACGGCGGGAGAATAAGCGTGGAAAGTGTTTGGAAAAAGGGTACTGTCTTTACCGTTTCTTTGCCCACTAAATAGAAAACAGAGGACAGAGAACAGATAACAGAGAACAGATAAAAAAAACAGATTAATCTGTCTTCTGTATTCTGTCTTCTGACATCTGACTTCTGTTAAAAAGGAGAGGTTATGTCGGAACTAAAATACGATGTGAGAAGAGGGGTGGATACCTACAGATCAATCTATCACTCCAGGCTGAGAAGCTGGATTCTAAATGGTATTATCAAGTATGAGGAAGCACTTGTTTGGAGAAGCGGTCTTTCGGGTTGGCGCAAACCCGAAGAACTTGAAGAGCTGAAACCCTACTTTGAACAGAGGGAACAAGCACGGATAAGAAGGAAAAAGGAAGAGCTAAGGCAGATTCCGATTACACAAAGACCGATAAAAAATATCTTGATCGTGGATGATGAAGAGGACCTGTGCTGGCTCTTAATCAATGCCTTAAAAAGCAAAGGATATAATGTATCAGCTGCCCATAGCATAATGCAAGGTGTAGCCTGTCTAAAGAAGAAGGTACCCCATTTGATATTATTGGACTTAAAGTTACCTGACGGGAATGGAATGGATATGCTTTCCGAAATCAAAGTGGCCGCTCCGCAGTCAGTAGTAGTTATTATTTCCGCTTACGGCAGTGAAGAAAAAAGAGCAGAAGCGAAGGACCAGGAGGGGATTTACGGTTTCATTGACAAGCCGTTTACTGAGGAAAAGATATTGGAAACTATAGCCCAGTTTCAAGAGAGGAATAACTATATCCCTGGCTAGACTGGCGGCGTAAAGTTGGGGGAACCACTTACTCTTTGGCAACCAGTCCCCCTTTATTTCTAAAATGAGAAATTAAGGGTCATCAATGAAAAGAGGGAGCACAGGAAGGAAAAGGAGAAAGTAATCGTAATATGAGAAGAGATTTAGATACTATAAGAAAACCAGTAAGTTTATCTTTACTACCGGGTGAGGAAGTGACCAAGTATTATACGGCAAGCTACGATACCGGAAGTTCACTTGCTTCTTCTTGGAGACTGGGTAATTTATACCTTACCAATAAAAGACTACTCTTTGTTCAGGGAAGAAAGATACTATTCATGGTTTTGCTCAGTCAAATAAAAACTATAAATATAGTAAAGAGGGGATGGATTTTAGGCAAGCAAGTAAAACAACTTAATATAATATCTGAAAGCCGGAGAGTGCCCTATCTTGCTATAAAAGATCCTGAGAATTGGAAAAAAGTAATTGGGGAAAATATCTCCCTGGACAGAGGACAGAGAACAGAGGACAGAAGTCAGAAGACAGAGGACAGAAGTCAGAAGACAGAGGACAGAAGTCAGAAGACAGAGAACAGAGGACAGAAGTCAGAAGACAGAGGACAGAAGTCAGAAGACAGAGGACAGAAGTCAGAAGACAGAGGACAGAAGATAGAAGATAGAAGCCAGATATCTGTTTTTTCTCCTCTTTCTAATGATGACTCAACATTCGATGAAGTAATTTTGAAAGAAAAGGGTGGTTATTTAACCCCCGGTCAATCAAGGTGGTGTATGGGAACCCTTCTCCTTACTCCCAAGAAGCTTACTTTTTTTACCTCTAAATCTGGATTTATGTGGGAGACACCACTCGGCAGTATCAAGGATTTAGGAATAGAAAAAAGAGTTTACGGAGTAAGCCAGAGTGATACTATTCGCATAGAATATGACTCTTGCGGTGAATTATTAGAAGCCTGGATTATATCACTTCATTTAGAGAATTGGAGAAAAGAGCTATGTAAAAGACTATTACTAAAAGTAGACCGGGAGACCTTAAATAAAATTATTCACGAATTGGATGCTGATTCAAAAGCGATACTTATGTTTCTTTATGAGCACAAGCACGCCAGAATCGATACCTTAGCCAAGTTGATAAAGGCTCCTACCCATATGGATGTTTTATTTAAAATAAGGGAGATGATCAACCCAATAGCAGAAAAGATAATCGGCTATCCGATACTCTTATTCGATAGTTCAAAAGTTGACCGGGAAACTGGCCAGAAAGTTTTATTTAGTTGGTGGCTCGCTGGTCAGCCTGATCAAGAGCATCAAGAGAGAGAGGAACCACTTCTGGATATATTTAATGAGGATGCTGAGCTAATAGTCTATTTAGAGTTGCTTGGTATTAAAGAAGATAAGTTACGGTTAAGTGTGGCGAATAATAAACTTATTATCGATGCAGATAAAGATTATCATAAAGAAATTCCTCTACCCGCAGTGGTTAATATAAATAGTTTTACTAAGAGGTATAAAAATAATATACTGGAAGTCAGGTTAAATAAATAGTAAATAAATAGGGACATCCCATTTTTAATAAAATGGGATGTCCCTATTTATTTAAAACAGTTTAAAAGTTGTAGGGGCACAATGAATTGTGCCCTCGCTACTTACCTGGAGGTGTTGATTATGATTAAAGAAAAAGACAAATATCGTTTACTGATAGAGAACCTGCCTGATGGATTTGCCTATCATAAAATGGTTCTGGATAGTAGCGGAAAACCGCTGGATTATGTCTTCTTAGAGGTCAATTCATCCTTTGAGACCCTGACCGGGCTTTCCAGAGAAAATATTATCGGTAAAAAGGTGACCGAAGTATATTCGGGGATTAAGAGCTTAGGCTTTGATTGGATCGACATCTACGGTAAAGTAGCCGCTACCGGCCAGAGCATCCATTTCCAACAGTACTTTGAACTGGCAGAGTACTGGTACGAAATAACTGCCTACAGCGACCAGCCCGGCTATTTCGCCGTGGTCTTCCATGATATTACCGAGAATAAGAAGGCTGAAGAAGAACTGCGGCAACGTGAAAAGAACTTTTTCACCTTAGTCGAGAACACCCCGGATATGGTCGTCCGTTTTAACCTGGATCTGCAGCACATTTATTGTAATGCAGCGGTCGAGCATCAGTTAGGAGTTCCGGTCCATGGGTTTATAGGAAAAACCTTCCTGGAAATAGATGGATCACCACCAGAACAGCTTAAATCTATGCACCAATTACTCCAGAAGGCTCTTGAAACTGGTGAAGAACAGCAGACTGAGCAGAGCTTTCCGCTTCCCTCCGGCCAAAAATACTTTCAGACCCGCATCGTATCGGAAAGAGATGAGAAGGGGAGAATAGAATCCTTGTTGTCCGTCAGTAGGGATATCACCGAGCGCAAGCAGGCCGAACTTCTTATACTGGTTCAGCGAGACCTGGCTCTGGCCATCAGTTTCAGCCACCAACTGGATAAAGCATTATCGCAATGCCTGGATACTATGCTCCAGCTTTCCGAAATGGATTGCGGCGGAATTTATCTTATAGATCAGGCTAGCGGTGATTTAAACCTCATCTGTCACAGAAACCTTTCTCCCGCCTTTATAAAAAGCGTATCGCATTATAAAGCGGATTCAACCTTTGCGCGCCTGGTACTGCAGGGAAAACCGCTCTTTACCCGCTACTCCGATCTTTTTTCCCCTGATGAGGTTAATAAAGCGGAAAAGCTGCTGTCTTTCGCAATACTTCCCTTGATTTTCGAGCAGCGGGTGATTGGCTGTATTAATCTTGCCTCCCGGAAATTAGAAGATGTTTCTCAGCTAAATAGAGAGATGCTAAAAACCGCAGCTACCCTGATGGGAGAAGGAATTACCCGTTTAAAGATAGAAGAAGAACTTAAAGAGACTAACCAGAAATTGCAAAAAGCTATAAAAAACACTATCCAGGCTATGGCTTTAATTTTGAAGAAAAGAGACCCCTACACCGCTGGACACCAGGAAAGGGTGGCTGAACTTGCCTGCGCTATAGCTGAAGAAATAAGCCTTCCTAAAGATAAAATTGAAGGACTTTATATGGCCGGGATTATTCACGATATTGGCAAGATCAACGTTCCGACTGAGATCTTAAGTAAGCCCGGCAGATTGAGTGAGATAGAATTGAGTCTGATCCAAACTCATCCTCAGGTCGGTAGTGATATCTTAAAGGAAATGGAATTACCCGGGGGGGTTTCCGCCATCGTACTTCAACATCACGAAAGGATGGATGGTTCCGGCTATCCTTCTGGTTTATCCGGTGACAATATTCTTCTGGAAGCCCGCATCTTAGCGGTAGCAGATGTGGTTGAGGCTATGGCTTCTCACCGACCCTATCGGCCAGCTTTAGGTATCGATAAAGCCCTGGAAGAAATTTCTCAAAACAAAGATATCCTCTATGACCCGAAAGTGGTAGATGTTTGCTTAAGGCTCTTCAGAGAAAAAGGATTTAAATTTGAATAGATGAAAGTGATTAAAATAGATACTTGAATGTTTTAAGAAATAAGATAAAAATTAATGCTGTTTTCTATTGATTATTTCTTTTTAGTGTTATAATTATAACTACAAAGGGAGTGCGATTTGCCAAAATTACACTCCCTTTTAATATCTTTATATCGAAAGATTTAACCCACATTTCCCTTTCGGTTTTTTATTTTATTAGACTTAAATATATTTTCCACCTGTCTGCGCCTGCCTGTGCGTATCCGCACGCAGACAGGTGCAACGCACAGGCAGAGAAGTTATAAAAAACTACAAAAAGCATTTGATCGTACTCAATTTAAGAACTACTCGGGCCTGGAAGTGATTTATAGGTCAAGCCCTTAATTCATGCCACGCCAAAAAAGGGTTTGAATTATATATACAAATATAATAAATGAGTATCTAAAAAACGAATATAGTCTAATACCGGTTAATGGCGAAAAAATACCTTATATTTATTGGAAGCCTTACCAATATAAAAAAGCAAATACAGAAGATGTTTTTGGTTGGTATAACAATTATTGCGGTGTAAATATTGGAATAGTTACCGGAAATATAAGTAAATTAGCAGTTATCGATGTTGATGATCCTAATCTCTTGCCGGAGTTAAGAGAATATTTACCAGAACTAAAAGAAACAACCAGAGTTAGAACAAGAAGGGGTTATCATTACTATTTTTCTCTCAATGGCGAATATGTTAGAAGCACCAGTAGCTTATTCGGCAAAAGACTCGAATTAAAGAGTAACGGAAATTATGTTGTAGCTCCCCCATCAATAATAAAAGCCCATCAATATGTTTATGAAATTCCTCTTAGTGAGATGCTGCCCATACCGAAACTATTAATCAAAAAAGAAAAGGAACTGGCTTCTTGCGTAGAGGAAAGAAAGCATAAAACTTTTAAAATACCAAAATATCACGGCCAAAAAGTTGATTGCATACGCCAGATATTAAGCAGGGATTTAGAGGAAGGGGAGAGAAATAACAGTTTATTTATTCTCTATAATCTATTGCTCCAAAATAAGAATACGGAAGAATATTCAAAAAAGTTAGTTATTGAAAAAAATGGATCACTATCAAACCCTTTATCTGAATCGAATTTAAAAAATGCTTACCGGAAAGCTTACAATTATGGGTGCAGCGGTATCAGAAATAAGATTGCTTATATAAAATGTGAGGCTTGCGAATATAGGTTCAAAGATGGTGAATTAAAAGATAGTAATATTTTAATTAAAAATATAAGAATATTACCGAAATTAAGCAATACTCAACGCGGAATAGCTTGTCTTTTAGGAACTGTTTTTGAGGGTGAAAGTCCTTCAGTTTACAGAATAGCAAAAGAAACAAATATGGATTGGCGAATCGTAAATAATATAATGAAAAATTTAGAAAAAAAAGGTTTTGTTAGTTAAATTACAAAAAGCACTGTAATTTTACAGAGGTTATTTCTATATTTCTCAAGGGTTTCAGAGGCAAAATGCGGACTAATCTATTAAGGGATTTAGGAATTTATCTCTTTCTTCTATTCTTTTATTTATTATCCTATTTTTTAATCTCTTATCTTTATAGTATAAACGAAATATCAAAAGAAGGATTTTAGAAAATAAAAGAAGCTTGTAAAAATTGAGGTCCCACTTTTTCTCTCTCTATCTCTCTCATTCGTTATTTATTACCACGATAATGTTTTCTAATATTTCACATTTCGTTCAGATTTAATTTAATTTATCGTGATTTAGTCCTCACCCCGTAAAAGAGAGATAAAAAAATAAATGAAAGAAATAATAGCGGGAATTTTTTATCTCCCTTTTCGGTGACTATATCTTTTGGATTCCTTATGGTTGGCGATAAGTAAAAACATCCATAAATAAAATGTTAAAAGAAAGAAACATTTTATTTATGTAGTTTTCACCTATCGCTCGGGAGAAGAGAAGAAGAGGAGAGAGAAAAAATCAAAGCAACAATTTAATCCACTCCGGATATCCCTGATTTTACAACTCAACCCCGTACGGGGCGGGTAGCTTTTCCTTCCCCCTTATTCCCCCCTAAAACCCCCCAAAAATCCCCCTTCCTTTTCATATCCCGCTTTCTTTACGTACCCCTCGCTAAATTCCCTTGAACTTCGGGCTTTACGCTTCGGGGATACTGGAAAGCGGGCTAACATAAGGTTAGGCTATGATTCATTAGGGGGGAAGAATAAGGGGGAAGGAAAAACTGCGGTCGATTCACCTTCACTCTACCAGCATAAAGGTAAGCCTATCGCTCTTTCCTCTCTCCCTTGCCCCGCCCCTATTTGCGAACCTTTTCGTGAATCTGCCATCGCTCGTGGTTTAGTCCTTTTCCCGTAAAAAAAAGATAATCACAAACACCTGGCAAGCAGTGAAGAGGTAACTTGCCTGATTTGTGCTTATCTTCTTTTCCGGTGACTATATCCTTTTGATTCTTTAGGTTTGCGCGATAAGAAAAAAAACTCAGAACAAAAAAAGAAAATACCTTTTTATGATCTGAGATTTTTTACCTATCGCGGGGGGAAGAGAAGGAGAACTTTAAAGGGAGAGAACTTTTAAACCAGAGAACTTTAAAAAAGAAGAAAGACCAGTGAACACAACCGAAAAGGAAAAACCTCTTTTGGTTGTGATCACTGGAAGAACGGAGAAAAATCTAATTTATCGAATAAGGGCAAAACCGCCCATATTCGAGCATGATATTTTTATCCGGAGAGAAGAAAATCAAAGACAGGATGCACCTATTAAGAAATATGAGACTAAAAGAAGCCCGCTTTTAGACTCATATTTCTTCATAAGTGCAAAGACAATACCGCAGCATTTGTCAGCAGTGAAAGTATCCACTACTGACAAATGCTGCTCTTTCCTTTTAATGTAACTATCCAGGTAACACAAAGGGGGTTTTTACCCCTGCAAGCAGTAACTTGCATAGTAAAAAAACCTTTTCAGTTACTGGTTGAAATATCTTTATATTGCCGAACGATCTGCCCGAACAAAATTTTTTGTGAGTCTTTACAGGAAGATTAAAAACATCTTCCCGTTGACTCAAAAAAAATATCTTCGGGCAGTAAGAAGTAAAAAGAAAGAGCAATACACTCAACCGGTTAAATAGTAATTTACCTGGTGAGAGCATTGCCAGGGAGAAAGAGTATTGCTTTTTATAAACAAGGGAAAATCACCCCTCTTTTACAAAAAGCAATACCGGAAATAGAAAAGCGAAAAAGAAGCATAACACTCAAAAAAGAATTTAATTTTAGGGAAAAAAATTGAAATTATTTTTATCGTGTAATGCTAAAGAGAAGACCAACGCTTAAAAAATATATAAGAAGGGAAGATCACCCCCTCTTATCTATTTTTATTCTGATATAGAAAGCTCGCTTCCTGTATGCTCCACCCCCAGTTTAGCAAACTATTATAATTCCCTTTGACATTTCTTAGATAATCGTATATTATTTTAGACGTACATCTAATATTTTAGATAACACGCTGGAGCTTTATATGAATAATAGTCTTATATCAACCAATGCCCAGAAAGTCTTAAACTTTCTTATCCAAAGCCCGGGCAAGCAATTTCTAGCTAATGAAATCGAAAAGGCCACCAGGGTTAGTAGGGCAGGGGTTAATTTCTCTCTTCGTAAGCTCGCCGAAGAAAAGCTTGTCCTGCGGGAAAAGAAAGCAAAGATCTATCTTTATTCGGTTGATTATAATAATCCCGTTATTAAGCAATTGAAAGTCCTCAAGACTACCATGCTCTTACAAACCCTGGTGAATAAATTAAAAGCGTACTCTAAAAAAATAGTCCTGTTTGGCAGTTGTGCCCGGGGAGAGAATATAGCCGATAGTGATATAGACCTTTTCATATTAGCCGATAGCTCAAAGGCCATTGAAGAGAAGATAAAGAAAAACAACCTCAGAGAAAAACTTCAACCGGTTATTCGCAACTCAACCCAGTTTGTCAAAATGGAAAAAGAAGAATCGGTATTTTGCGAAGAGATAGAACATGGTATAACCCTATGGGAGTCTAAAGATGAATCCAGAATTTGAGCAGTGTTTAAAGAAAAATAAAATACGGGAATTTCCGCGTGGAAAAGCCCTCATGACAAAAACCCTTGAGATAGCTCAACGGGACCTGGAAAGGGCAGAGAAAACTTTTAACGATAAAGATTATAAATGGGCCACTATCCAGTCCTATTACTCTATGTTCCATTCCGCCAGAGCCCTTTTGTTTGCCAAGAACTATCGAGAGCACAGTCACTATTGTCTTATTGTTGCAATGCGGGCTCTTTATGTAGAGACAAGGCTGCTCCCAGGCAGTTTAATAGAAGCCCTCGGAAAAGGTAAAAGGCTAAGAGAGGACGCCGATTATTACGACAGATGGTCGGAAGAAGGGGCTAGTTTCGCTTTAAAAGCGGCTGGAGATTTCCTTAAAAAGGCTCAGGAACTTACCAAAGATTTGTAGAAATCCCCCAAATGACGACATGGGACGCTTAGGTTTAAGGTCTTCACAAAATGGCTTTTATTTGTTTTTTATGAGATTTTCTCTTAGTTTATCTCCCCCTTCTCCTCTTCTTTTTTTTCTCTTTGCAGTTTTTCTCCCTGCGTTTGTAGAAGCCAGTGCCGCAAAAAATCTCATGCTTGATTATTATTGCTGTAATTTTTTGCGGTGCTAAGTCTTCTATAAACGCCCTTGATGTCGCGTATGTAAGCTCCTATAATAGTTTTAGTTTTTTTTATCTGCTTTGCCCGGAGTGTACGCATGCAGGCAGATAAAAAATGTTAAAACGTAGAAGAACAGTGAGCAGGAACAGGGAGGGGGAGGGAGGGGAGCCATGCGATTACCGGGAACAGAGATTTAGCCCTACGATAGAAAGTATCTAATTTAGCCCGCCTTTATATTTTTAACCAGGCTAAAAAAGCTTTTTGCTGGTTAAAAATATAATGCTTTTTTTGCTATACATAACAAAGCTTTATCGGATTTTGCCTATGCTTTCAGTTATGCCTGGCGGCAAAGTCGTATAGAGTCTTGTTATGTACGTAGAGGCTTTCAATTAAGCTCCGTAGCAAAAAAAGCTCCTGGCGGGCGGTCGTGGTAGAAGTAGATTGACCGGAGTGGTAAAACGGGTTGATTAAAGCAGCTGGGGTAGTTTAAAACCGATGGGAATAGGTCCGGATGATAGATTAATTATAATTAAAAATAAAATAGCAACTATTTCCCAAGAACATCTATTATGGTTATAGAAGAATAACCGCTCAATTAAGAAGGGATAAGGTAATAGTAAATCATAAGAAGGTATTAAGGATTATGAAAGAGATGGGTATACAAGATAGAATAAAACGCAAATATATTGCAACTACTAATAGCAAACACCATAATAAAATATACTCTAATTTGATTAAAGATAAAGAGCTTACCGGTATTAATCAAGTCTGGTGTGCGGATATCACTTATATCAGGATACTTAACGGTTTTGTCTACTTATCAGCCATCATAGATATCTATTCACGAAAAATAGTCGGTTATGCTATCAGTAAAACCTTATCTCCTAAGCTGACCATTGCTGCACTTTCTATGGCTATAGCCACCAGAAATACCGATAACCTGATTCATCATTCAGATCAGGGGATTGAAGTATACCTGTAAAGATTATATAAAAATACTTGAAGATAATGGTATCAGAATAAGTATGTCCGAAAAAGGTAATCCTTATGATAATGCCACAACCTGAATCATTCTTTAAAACCCTGAAACAGGAGGAGGTGTATCTATGGCAGTATGAAACCTTTTCTGATGTTATAGAAAGAATTCCCTGTTTTATTTTAGATGAGTATAATAAGAAAAGGTTGCATTCATCTTTGGACTATCGGCCTCCAGAGAAATACGAGAGGCTACTGGCAGAGAATAACTCTCGGGAATGCCCCTGGTATGCTAAGACTTAAAGTGTCTAGCCTGAGGGGTCACTCCAATGCGGAAATGGTGCAAATGTATTGGACTAAAAAAAAAGAAGACTTTTTAAAATAAATATTATATAATAAATAAAAATGAGTGTCCCCAAAAAGTAAACCAATCTGTCCTCGACCTGATCGGGGAATGGCAAGGGGGTCGGATTTATCCGACTTGGTATTACTATTTAAAATATATTTAGCTTTTTGGGGGACAATCATAATAAATAAAGATAACTTAAGTTAATCCCTAAACTTTAAAAATAGAAAAATAAAGAAGGATTAACCTAAGATTAAAAGATAATAGCAATAATTAATTTAATAGAGAATGATCAAGTAATTGGTTAAGGTGAGGTCTAAAAGTTCTATTTTAGGGAATATACTAAAGCAGTAAGATTAATATAAATTTAATATCAGTGATCTATTTAAAGTTGATAAAGGCAAACTATCCTAAAGGATAGGACGCAAAGCAATGGGTCTAAGGCACATCAAGTGCTATGACAGCCAGGCTGCCGGCTTTTTTGTTTTTATAAAATGGACCGGCAACATGCCTGTCCTATCACAAAAAAGAAGTATTTTATAAACTCTTTGTCGAATTAGTATCCAGTTATAGAAAAATATATAAAATAAGTTAGGAAGTATTTTAAAAATGATAACAAACCTCTATCATCCCGGGGACCGATGTCGAACTCCGGTATGCTATCGGTGTATTGTTATTAGGGGGTCTATGATTCAGAACAACTACCTCGATAATCTAAAAAATTTTCTTAAAAAAGTAGTATTTCTAAGTAAGGGAGTATTTAAAAATAGTAATCAAGCTCATTTTCTTAGACAAGAAAGAGAGAGAAATATGGGTCGGGTTGGGAGGTGTTTTAGTATGGTATGAAAACCATCATGTTTTTAAGTGCATCATAACATTGATTTGATCAACTAAATAGAAGTAGAAAGTAAAAATCATTATTCTAATAATTTAAGAGAAGGAGATATTATGAAAAGAAGATTAGCACTGATAGGAATTTTGTTTTTGGTATTGATTTCCGCCACAATTTGTATCCCGGTAGCCGCTTTTGCAACCAATGAATCTGAAAATGTGGAGATTGTTATTACCTATATAGATGGCGTTATGAATAACAAGGAATACGACTTAATTAACGAACTTATACATCCAGATGAATTTTTATTCCGGGTTTTTCATCTTCCCGGTTTTCACCAAGGTCTTCCACATACACTTTTACAACACCAAGCTTTTGTAAAAGCGATACACGAAAATACCCCTGATCTTTCGATAACGGTTAAAGACATCGCTGCTGATGGAGATGTCGTTTTCACCCACATTACCACTGAAGGAACGTTATCAGAAAAGAGCGATATATATGCCGGAAAGACTTTCTCTTGGGACTCAATACAGCTGTTTCGAATCAAGGACGGAAAGATCATCGATATGTTTGTGGCAACGAACAATGAATATGTTGATTCTCAAGAAGAAGGAAATCTCAAAGTTGAAAAACAGATGGTTGGCATGCCAACAGCAAATTTGAACATGACATCCGAGCCTAACAATGTGGCAGCGAATGTAGCAAAGGCAATAGAGTTTCAAATGGCCTGGGAGCGCAACGATTTGGAATCAGTTAGCGCGCATTTTCACGAAGATTACGAACACACACAGTATCCTGATTCCGGAATTGCTTTCTCTAACATTGTTCAGGAGCTCAAGGAATCTAACCAGCCTATTGAAAACTACGATCACAAAATCCGGGATATTGCCGCCGATGGTGACGTAGTCTTTACGCATTGGGTCGAGGATGGTACCTTAAAAAGTGACGGTACACCATATCATGTTGAAGGAATGACCATGTTTAAGTTTAGAAACGGTAAGATTTATACATCCATAACTTATACAGAGTAAATGTCTTGGTAGGACAAGTATTATTAGCAAATAACAATTTTCCGGAAATAGCAGTATTGACTACCACCAGTATTAAAATGATATATCTCAGATATCTTAACAGCCTATCCAACTTAAGGGGGATAAAATTATTATATCTCTTTTTAAATATCTTCCTCCCTATCTTACCTATAAATTCTTCAACCGTCCCAAAGGGGCATACCCAACCGCAAAAGACCGGACCAAAGAGCAAGGTTAGAGAGAAGATCAACCACATTAAAGTAAAAGAAGATTGATGAATTTTTTGTATAAAGGCACCTTCGGTAAAGTAAGTGTAGATGGTTACTACCCCTCCGAAGGGGCAGACCGCATGAAGAGAGGGTCTCCCTATCAACAGGGGTAGCAGCCCCTGCTCACTCCGCCACTGATTTAAACTAACCAATATTATTAGGGCAAGGAAAAAAATTTGAACTGCTAATCTTATTAAATATTTATTCTTACTTTGTTTTTTAGACATAAAATGCATGCTCCTTATTATTGAATTAATTTATCTTCACCAAAATACTTTTCTTATAAATTATAGCCCCCCTGCTATACAGAAGGAGAGCTATAATTAAGTGAGTCTTATCTATATTTTTTAAGTTATTTTATGGTCAAATTTAGTCTGTTTTAATTTTTTCTGCAATCTCCATTATCTGATAAGGTGAAAATCTAATTTCTCCTCTTAAATCATCTATGGTGTTGTTAATATTATACTCTTGAGTAAGTTTAAATTCATTCTTAATTCCTTCTAACAATTCGCCAGCATCTATCCCCCAAAGGGCAGCAATATCTTCAATGGTCATCGTCTTCATTTCCATTCCGCTTACATGAGCTTGTAATTCAGAAACATTATCAGAAGAATTTCTTCTCATGCCACTGCCTTTAGGTTTGCCGTCACAGGTTTCATCACATACATAATCCTCATCTTGTCCGTTAGGGATACCATCACCATCATGATCAGGTGCAGCTGCTCTGCGACTCATTTCATTTCCCAAGCCTTCTGTCTGACCAGAAACCTCTTTATCTTGCATGCCATATCTGGGAGTTTCAATATTTCCACTGGATCCCCTTCCCATTCCATACGTTCCATTACTATCTGCCCAAACGATGAGGGTAAAAACTCCTACTGCCAGTGCTATGACCAGTAAGATTGTTCCTCCTTTAAAAATTCTTGTACTTTTCATTCTATTCGTTCCTCCTATTTTTGTTTGTTGACAATATTTTTTTGTCATCCACTTATATATACGCAAAGAGGAGGAGCTTTCTTTCATTATATCTAAAATTTTTTAAGAATCCTTTTTTAAAACAAAAAAGCTCTTCAGCAAATGCCAAAGGGCTGGAAATGGTCAGGCTCCCAGGACAGGACAAAACCACCAGACTTATCTCTTAAACCACTGGCTGCAGAATAGATGCAAAAAGGATCAGAAAAAGCAATTGTTCTAAATACTGTAAGAAATTTTAATTAAAATAAAAATACTCTGTTTATACTAGAAGCCTTATAAATAATCTTCTTATGTAAATTGTAATTTATACTTTTAAATATAATTTAAACCCTTTTTGGCGTGGTATGAATTAAGGGTTTAGCTTATAATCACCCCCAGACCTGAATAGTTTTAAACTGAGTATGATCTGTTAATTTTTGCAGTATTTTTATAACTTCCAAAAAAACATTTAAATCTAATAAAATAAAAAACCGGAAGGAAAACGCAGGGCAAATCTTTCGGTATAGCCATAAAAAAGGGAGCGGAATTTTGGTACAGTGCCAACCTTCCATGTCAGGTACGGAGCCCCGGATTTATCTCTTTTCTTTTTTCAAGAGGCAAGAAAATAGTAAAAATTGTCCCTTTGCCCAACTTACTCTCTACCGAAATATTACCCTTATGTTCATTAATGATATTCTGACAAATCGAGAGACCTAAGCCGGTGCCCTCATCAGAAATAGTAAAAAAGGGCTTGAATATTTTTTTGATATTTTCTTCGGAAATACCTATCCCTGTATCTTTGAATTTTATGATTATTCCCTTTCGGGTAGAATCAAAACTGGTAGTAATATAAAGATCTCCTCCTTTTTTCATTGCCCGCATGGCATTAAAAATCAGGTTTGAAAAAACCTGCTCTAAGAGATCCGGACTAAGCCAGACCCGGGGTAAGTTTGTCTCATATTTTTTAATGATCTTCATATTCTCCGAAGTAATATTATCTAAAATTGTCCCTGGTCTGTCTAATATTTCATTGATATCATGATAGGAAAAATCAGAGCAAGCGGGATGAGATAAATTTAACAAGTTAGCGGTAATCTTGTCTATCCGATTTATATTCCTTTGAATTATCTTTAATTTTTCTATTTGGTATTTATCAGCAGATTTATTTTCTAAATCTTGAGCAATTAGGCTTATTGAAGCTAAAGGATTTCTAACCTCATGGGCCACACCGGAGGCTAATTCTCC
>ASPA01000034.1 GCA_000405605.1 Atribacteria bacterium SCGC AAA255-G05 | reverse complement strand
AAGGAATGACCATGTTTAAGTTTAGAAACGGTAAGATTTATACATCCATAACTTATACAGAGTAAATGTCTTGGTAGGACAAGTATTATTAGCAAGATAGTAAATATTGTAAAAAAAAGAGTTGATATGAAGCTCTATGTTTCTACTTTCAGACCAAGAATACACAAAGCCAAGAAATATAATAAGTTAGGACTTCTAAGAATAAAATTAAAATGTTTCCCGGGAATCTAAAAGAACATCATTTTTGAATATTGGGAAACAAAGAGCTTTTAGAGTTGTCATTTTACTAAAATAGGGAGGCCACGGCCTCCCCGTAGAATAGTAAAGAATCCACCCGCTAAGCAGGTGGATTCTTTACTGCTTCATCAGACAGGGCACCTGGATATCAACCACAAGCTATACCGATATTATCCCGGGAACCAATGAACCATCTGACACATTTGGAGGTGTTACTTATGATTAAAGAAAAAGATCAATATCATTTACTGATGGAGAACCTGCCTGATGGATTTGCCTATCATAAAATGGTCCTGGATAGTAGCAGAAAACCGCTGGATTATGTCTTCTTAGAAGTCAACTCCTCCTTTGAGGCCATTATCGGGCATCCAAGAGAAAATATTATTGGTAAAAAGATGACCGAAATACTTCCGCTGGTTAAGGGCATAAAATTAGATTTGCTCAATGTCTTCGATCAAGTAGCTGCAACCGGTCAGAGCATCCATTTTCAACAGTATTTTGACCTGCAAGATCGCTGGTACGAAATAACAGCCTACAGCGACCAGCCCGGCTATCTCGCCGTGTTTTTTCATGACATCTCCGAGAATAAGCAGGTATTGGAAGTGTTTCAGGAGAAGACACTTCTGTTGTCCAATTTGTTGATCTCTATTCCGGACCTAGTTTTTTTCAAGGACAATCAAGGGGTGTATCTTGGTTGCAATCCGGAGTTCGCCCGTTTTGTTAATCGAGGCATTCCAGACATCATTGGTTTTACGGATTATGACTTTTTCAGCAAAGAGATCGCCGATTTTTTCCGTGAGCAGGATCGGATCATGATAGAGCGGGGAGAACCGCGGCACAACGAGGAGTGGATCACCTATCCGGATGGCTCTCGCTCACTTATCGATACGTTTAAAGCTCCACTTCGCGATGCTGATGGGCGAGTCATCGGCCTGCTCGGCGTAAGCAGAGATATCTCCGAGCGCAAGCAGGTGAATGATTTATTACAACAAACCCGTCAAAATTACGAAACCTTTTTTAACAAAATAGATGATTTCCTTTTTGTTCTTGATGAACAAGGGAATATCATTCATACTAATGCTACAGTTATTGACCGTCTCGGCTACACAAGAGAAGAACTTTTTGGAAAATCAGTTCTTATGGTTCATCCGCCCGAACGCCGCGAAGAAGCCGGCAGAATTGTTGGTGAAATGTTAAACGGAACAGCAGAGTTTTGTCCAGTTCCGATTATTACAAAATCGGGGGTTCAAATTCCAGTTGAAACAAGAGTCTCCCATGGTATTTGGGACGGCAAACCGGTGATCTTTGGAGTTACTAAGGATATTTCAAAAATTAAATTATCAGAAGAAAAGTTTTCGAAATTATTTTATCTCAATCCTTCCGCTTGTGGTTTAAGTGATTTAGATGACCGCAAATACATTGAAGTAAATGAAGCATTTTACACTTTGCTGGGATTTGATAAGGATGAAGTAATTGGTAAAACAGCTTATGATTTAGGAATTTTTACTACTGAAACAGCAAGAAGTACCATATTAACGAAAGCAGATCGTAATGGAAAGATAACTAATGCCGAAGCCGATTTAAAAGCAAAGAACGGTGATATCAAGCATGTGCTGTTATCCGCAGAAAATATTTATGTGCAAGATAAAAGATATCGGTTTACTGTTGTCCAGGACATCACCGAACACAAGCAGGCCGAAGAGGCGCTACGGGAGAGCGCTGCCATGAAGACAAAAGCTACGATAGCGCAGAAAACCTTACAGAATATAATAGGCACCCTTTCTAGCATTATCGATATCAAGGATCCGTTTACGGCCGGTCACCAGGTGCGCGTGGCCCAACTGGCAACCGCCCTGGCAAAGAAGATGAACCTGTCGGATGAGCAGGTCGGTTATCTCCAAATAGCAGCTACCCTCCATGACATCGCTAAGCTATACGTGCCGTCTGAAATACTGAGCAGGCCGGGGAAGCTGCTCCCCTTAGAATACCAGGTGATTCAGCTTCACGTTGAAAGAGGCTACGCTATATTGAAAAGTATAGATTTCCCGGGGCCCGTCGCACAGATCGCATACCAGCACCATGAAAGGATAGACGGCTCCGGTTACCCACGTGGGCTAAAGGACAGCGAAATCCTGCCGGAAGCGAAGATATTAGAGGTAGCCGACGTGGTTGAGGCTATGACTTCCCACCGACCTTACCGGCCAGCTTTAGGTATCGATAAAGCATTAGAAGAAATTTCCCAAAACAGAGGCATCCTCTATGACCCTGAAGTAGTAGACGCTTGCTTAGCACTCTTTAAAGAAAAGGGATTTAAATTTGATGAAAGCGCCTCAAACTAGCATTTGAAGGGGTTACGAAATATAACAAAGATTTGACCCCAGAAATAGACAGGACAAGAAGAGTCAAAGGGGAAACTTCAAAATTACTCGAGGTTGTTCTAGAAGAAAAGAGAAGAGGGAAATAAAAGAGTGGAATGGTTCCGGAAGGATTAAAGATATAAGTAGCAATTAAAAAATACTACCTGAAACCAGAAAAACTTAGGAGAAAAAAAATATAAGAGAATGCTGAGACATTCATAAGATTTAAAATAACAACAAGACTAGTTACACGCTTATTTATCCTATAAGAGTAATAAGATGGTAATAAAATGAAAGATGAGAATAAGACAAAAGCAGAATTAATAAAAGAACTGAAAACTTTGAGAAAAGTGCGGGGGGGGGTCAATGAACGACCTCACCATACGCAAGCAGGCGGAGGAAGAAGTACGCAAGAGTGAAGCCCGCTTCCAAGGTTACTTTAGTTTGACCTTGCACGGCATTGCCATTACCTCTCCTGATAAAGGATGGATTGAAGTCAATGACCGGATCTGTTCAATCCTGGGGTATTCCCGGGACGAACTGTTCCGCATGAATTGGAAGGAATTGACCCACCCTGATGATCTTGCCGCCGACATAGAACAATTTAATCGTATTCTTTGTGGTCAAATTGAACAGTATACTATGGATAAGCGGTTTATCCGTAAGGACGGAGGAGTAATCTGGACCAATATTAACATAGGTTGCGTTCGGAAATCCAATGGTAGCGTGGATTACATCCTTGGTTTGATGGAGGATATCAGTGAGCGCAAACTGATGGAAGAAAGTTTGAAGAAAACTGTTCAAGTTTTAAACGATACCGGGAAAATGGCCAAAGTCGGAGGTTGGGAGCTTGACCTCTTGACTCAGGAGGTCTCCTGGATGGGAGAGGTCTATCGCATTCACGGAGTCGAGCCGGGAAATAAGATTATGCTGGAAGAAGCCCTGAATTTCTATGCCCCTGAATATAGGCCTGCTTTAGAGGAAGCATTGAAGAAAACTGCGGAAACAGGCGAACCGTTCGACCTTGAATCCCTCTTCATTCCTTCCGGCAGCAAAGATAAAATTTGGGTGAGGTCGCTGGGAAAAGCCGTTTATCAAGATGGTAAAATAGTAAAACTTGTTGGTACCTTTCAGGATATTGATAAATCTAAGCAAGTAGAAGAGGCGCTGCAGGAGAGTGATAATATATTCCAACAGTTCTTGAAAAACAGCCCGAATTATGTGTTTTTTAAAAATGACAAAATGCAAGCAATTCGATTGAGCAGTTATTATATCTCTTTTTAAATATCTTCCTCCCTATCTTACCTATAAATTCTTCAACCGTCCCAAAGGGGCATACCCAACCGCAAAAGACCGGACC
>ASPA01000033.1 GCA_000405605.1 Atribacteria bacterium SCGC AAA255-G05 | reverse complement strand
AGGAGAGTGATAATATATTCCAACAGTTCTTGAAAAACAGCCCGAATTATGTGTTTTTTAAAAATGACAAAATGCAAGCAATTCGATTGAGCAGTAATTATGAGAAAATGTTAGGGAAACCGATGCATGAATTGCTTGGCAAAACCACGGATGACCTATTTCCGTCTGACCTTGCAAAAAGTATGCTTGCCGACGACCTACTTATCTTAAATGAAGGAAAGCAAATAAAGGTGGAAGAAGAATTAAACGGGCGGTTTTATTCAACTATAAAATTCCCAATACTTGTCGAAGGAAAACCTCGCTACCTTGCCGGTTACACGACCGACATCACTGAGCGCAAAGAGACAGAGAATAAACTGCTCTACCGAATTGAGTTGGAAAAACTTATTGCTGCCATTTCAACCAGATTCGTTGGCATTCCACTAGATAAGATTGATAACGAAATAAACCGAATGTTGCAAATCATCGGGCAATTTAGCCATATTGACCGCAGCTATCTCTTTTTGTTCTCTGGCGATGGTTCCATAATGGACAACACCCATGAGTGGTGCGCTCCTGGTATTGAAGCGCAAATAGAACACTTGCAAGGATTTCCTTCCTCTACCTTTCCCTGGTGGATGGAAAAACTCAATCGTAATGAGATCGTATATATCCCGCGTGTAGATGACCTGCCGACCCAAGCCCGCGCCGAAAAGGAGATTCTTCAATCCCAGAACATCAAGTCTGTACTTGTCGTTCCGATAACCTACGAACTGAGGCTGGTAGGATTCATCGGTTTTGATGCAGTACAGATGGAAAAAAGCTGGACAGAAGAGGATATAACTCTACTCAGAACACTAAGTAATATTATTGCACAGGCGAAGGAGCGCAAGCTGGCAGAAGAGAGACTGCAACGGTTCAGTGAAGAACTGGAGCTAAAAGTTGAAGAAAGAACCAAGGAGTTAAAAGAAGCTCAAGACCAACTTATTCAATCGGCAAATTTATCTTTAATCGGAGAATTAGCCTCCGGTGTGGCCCATGAGGTTAGAAATCCTTTAGCTTCAATAAGCCTAATTGCTCAAGATTTAGAAAATAAATCTGCTGATAATATCTTCTTCGGGAATACCTACCCCGATATCTTGAAACTTTACTAAAAAAAAGCCCTCTTGAATATCTGACATTATGGTTATTGTGCCTCCATTAGGCATAGCCTCAACAGAATTGATTACCAGGTTCAAAAATACCCGGTTAATATGTTCCATATCGACATTTATGATTGATGGCTGAGCGTAATACTTCTTAATCACCTTTATTCCTTGCAGGGAAAGGCTGCTCCTTATCGAGTTCAACACCTTTTCTATAATTTCATGTATATCATGGGGACGGATGTTAAGTTCCGGTGGTCGGGCACAGTTGAGGAGCTCGGTGATTAAAAAGTTAATCCTCTCTGTATTTCTAATAATAACATCAATATGCCTGGACTTGGAGTCATCTATACTATAGGCCTTCTTAAGCTGTTGAGCCGCTATAGATACGTTACCAAGCGGATTTCTTATCTCATGGGCTATACTGGCGGCTATTCTGCCGGTAAAGGCAAGCCTTTCGGATAGAACCGATTCTTTGCTTTGATTGCCCACTCCTGTATAAGAATCTTCACCCTTTGATATAGACATGATTTTACTCCCTTCCTTCCTTAATCAGAAGACAGAAGCCAGAAGACAGAGGTCAGAGGTCAGAAGACAGATTAATCTGTTCCCTATTCTCTGTTATCTGTTTTCTGTTATCTGTTTTCTGTTATCTGTTTTCTGTTATCTGTTTTCTGACCTCAGATGACAGAAGACAGAAAATAAAAGACCGATATTAAGTTGTTATTTTTTCTGCTTCCTCATTTATCTTCCCAGAAATAATCCCATTTAGCGCTTCCGCCCATTCATCTATTTCCTTCCCGGCAAAAGAGGCTGTACCTTCAGCTAAATTAGCCTGATATAATATATCAAGAACTTTCTCCTTTTTGCTATCAAGGCCGCTGGTTTTTCTCATATCGATGTTAGCACTAACTATTCTATCCACAGGAAGATCAAAAACTAACTTCCTCTCAAAATCGCACCACCAGCACAATCTCTTACTGGTAAGATAGAGATGACCCGGCTTCCAGGTATCTTGTTTTATACCGGAGGCAGGAACTAAATACCATACCTTTTTCCCTCGGTGAGTAACCTCTTCTCCTTCGGTCAGGAAGTCAATGGGTCCCTCTTCAAACTCCGGAATTACAGGGCTCGCCTCTAAAAAAAGACCTAAAGTTAATAAATTTTGCTCAATAGCATCTTTTAACTGATTTGTTTCTACTGCGCTAAGCTGATGCACTTGATCCTGTTTATCTATAAGATAAAGTACCTGTTTTTTCTTTCCTTTAGCAAAATGCGCCTCCTCTCTGGTTAGCAAGGCCTTTATTTCTTCTAAGGGTAGCTGAAAGGTGATTTCCTCAAAATCTTGACGATAGAGAATAAGCCTTTGATTAGTTAAATAAAAATAACCTGGTCTCCAAGCATTATATATCCCTTTACTATAGTAATAAGAACCATACATTTTCAGGGCAGTTACTTCTCCTTCAACTAAAGAAAGGACATTTTTCTTCCGATGTTCTCTTTCCCAAGCCCTACTTTTTTCATCCCAGGCCTGCATCACCCCATATTTCAGCATGGTCTCCATTCCCGCCAATGCTGCTCTTAAATTGACACCGATTAAAGGAACGCCAGCCACAGAAATAATAATATCTGCGTTAATTACCAATCCTTTATCTAAAATTCGATCTAACAGATCTACTAAAGTTGCATGTGCGTTTCTAGTTGGCTCCATTTATCGCTTCGCTCCTTTGCCAGAATACAGAAAACAGAAAACAGAAAACAGAAGACAGAAGTCAGATTTTAGAAAAATTCCGCCAGCTGTTCATCAAACTATATAACATTGCGTTAACTTCGTCATACTGTCTATCTAATCTCTTATGTTCATTTTCTAACATATACTTACAATCTAGGGAAAAATCTAACCAGCCTCGAGTTTCTTCGGAAGAACCAAGAGCATCATTTAAATGTCTAATAAATACTTGTTCGTATTTTCTCTTTGCAAATCCTTCTCTTATATTCATGGCTACTGACCTAGAAGATCTTCTTATCTGATCGGTTAATGAATAGGTTTCTTCTTTAGGAAATTTCTTAGTTATCTCAAATACCTCCATGGAAAGCTTGTAAGCCATCTGATATACTTTTAAATCTTTACAACTTTTTATAACATCTGTTTTCATTCTCTCTCTTCTCTCTTTTATTTCAGAAGTCAGAAAGCAGAAGACAGAAGTCAGAAGTCAGATTTTTCGTCATCTGCTCTCTATCTTCTGATTTCTATATTCTGTTTTCTGTCCTCTGTCTTCTGTCCTCATACAAACGAATAAGGAGGCCAGGGACCGGTAAAGCGAACAGAAAATCCTTTCAAATGGTCAATTTTCTCTAGTTCTTCACCCAATATTTTACTCTTTCCCTTAAAAAGCAAACAAGAGAAGTTCAACAGCATTTGTTTATCTTCTTCCATTTTTTTGGTCTTTTCTACCTTAATTTGATCAACACAACTTTTAATCTGATCATAAAAAACTTTAAAAAATCTATCGGCTTCTTTTTCCAGCTCTTTTTTCAATAAGTTTTCTAATTTCTGCTTATACATATAAGCCAAGCCTTTAGATTTGGATTTAATCTCCTCACTTAATTTCTTAATCTCCGGGGATTTTTCAATAACCCATTCGCTGATAATTTTGGGGTCCCAAAATACTTGCACTCCAAACTCAGCTCGGTCTTTAAGTTTAGCCAGTTTTTGCCTTAAGTTCTCATGATCACCCTTTAACAACTTCTTAAGGTTCTCATCGGGGGCAATGCCCTCTTCACCCTTAATGATGGTATCAAACCCCAGGGGTAAAACTGTGCCAAATCTCTCCCAGGCAACCTCCACAACTTTCTCGTGAGCAGTTGCCCAAGACTTCATCTTTTCCTGGTCCTCTGATTTATAGGGTTCCAGCGAGCAATTATGCACTACTGCACTTAAATTCTGGTAAGAAATAGTATATACATTACTGCTTTCTATTCCAATATTACCAAGAGTTATCTCTTCATTCCCCTCAACTATACAATAAAGATATCTTGCTTCAGTCATATTTACTCCTCCTGAATAAGTAGAGGTCAGAGAA
>ASPA01000032.1 GCA_000405605.1 Atribacteria bacterium SCGC AAA255-G05 | reverse complement strand
TATATCTAAACCAAGAGACAGAATTGCTTTTTAAAGAAGTTGCAAGGCGAGAAAGTCCCGAAACGGTAATTATTGATTTAAAAAAATTTACCTCTCTCCCCCTGGCTTTAAAGAGAAGGATAATTAGAAAATCTATTGAAGTTGTAAAGGGAGATCTTTATTCCATAAGCTTTAGACATAACAATGAAATATTAAAACTTACTGAGTACCAGCTGGGTGAAAAAGAAATTTATCTCCCGGATAATTTAATGGTCAAGAAGATTTATAACAAAATAATGATTTACAAAAAGAGGATTTCCAAAGATCAAACAGAGAAGATACCTACCTTTTGGGAATACGATATATTAATTCCAGGGAAAACAGTGATTAAATCTTTAGGTATAAAGGCTGAAATAAAAAAATTAGATTCTGCAGACATAAAATCTTCTTTATACTTTACTAGAAAAAAACCTAAAGGGGAATTTCTGGAATTTATTGATTATAATAAAGTTAAGCTTCCTCTTAAATTAAGAAATAGACGGAGCGGAGATAAATTTTATCCCTTAAAGATGAAGGGCTTAAAAAAAGTTAAAGATTTTTTTATTGATAATAAAATTCCTAAAAGTCATCGAGATTTAATTCCCATCCTGGTTGATAGCGAAGATCAAATAATTTGGATTATGGGAATGAGGCTGGATGACCGGGTAAAAATTAACTCTGATACTAAAAAAGTGCTCTGCATAAAGATAAAAATAAAAAATAATTTTTTGCAGGAATATTTTTGATTTTAATAAGGAAGGAGAAAAAATGCTAAAGAATAATGAAATTGATGAAATTTTAATCACAGAAGAAGAAATTAGAGAAAAAATTACCGAATTAGGGAAAAAGATAACCCGGGACTATCAAGGCAAAGATCTGGTCTTTATAGGTGTATTAAGGGGAGCCGTAATATTTATGTCAGATTTAGCTCGAGCAATTTCAATTCCCATGATATTTGATTTTATGGCTATTTCCAGTTATGGGGCAGCTACAGAATCTTCGGGAGTAGTAAGGATATTAAAAGATCTGGATGAAAGTATTGCAGGGAAAGATGTTTTAATAGTTGAAGATATAGTGGATACCGGATTGACCCTTGATTATTTGTTTAGAATTTTGAAATCACGAAAACCTGCTAGCTTAAAGGTTTGTACTCTTTTAACTAAAAGTGCCAGAAGGAAAGTTAAGGTTAGAGTTGATTATTTAGGATTCGATATTCCTAATAAATTTGTAGTTGGTTATGGTTTGGATTATGCAGGCAAGTTTAGAAATGTTCCTTATATTTTTACCCTTAATCCCAAAATATACAAGGGAGAGCTGAAGTAAGTATTAGTCGCTAATGAATAGTTATTTGTATTGCATATTGTTTTAGAATTTATTTTGATGGTTTTTTTGTACACAAGAAAATTACATTTTAAATTATATTTTCTTTAAACTTTGTTATTTTACTTGTCCTGTTTTACGCGATACGCGATACGCGATACGCGATACGATTTTATGATTGTGTTTGTTTTTATATAGGAAATATGCTAAAATTATTTTACGATAAGAGTTATAAAATAAGTTTATTATAAGAAATTTTTGAAAAAAGGAGAAATTTTTCTTGGCTAAAATACCTAATTTTAATAAAAAAGACTTAAAAGGAAATAAAAATTATAGAAACATCGGTCTATACTTACTGATGTTAATTATTACAGTTTCAATTATAAGTTCATTTTTTGAGCCCAAATCTGCTACTCAACAAGAACTTACCTATTCTGAATTTTTAAAAGAAGTTGAAATAAATAATGTATCTAAAGTAACCATTGTTGATAATTCAATTACTGGTATACTTATAAATGGCACAGAATTCTTTACTTATTCACCTGATGACCCGGAGATGATAAATACCCTTCGAAGTAAAAACGTGATAATAGAAGCTAAACCTCCAGTAAAGGTATCCTGGTGGATGCAGTTACTTTCATCTTTATTGCCCATGCTTTTAATCATTGGAATTTGGTTATTTATGATACAACAGATGCAAGGCGGAGGGAATAAAGTTATGTCCTTTGGAAAAAGCAAGGCCAAGCTTTTAGGGAAAGAGACCCCCAAAGTAACCTTTAAAGATGTAGCTGGAATTGATGAAGCAGCAGAGGAAGTTCAAGAAGTAATTGACTTTTTAAAAAATCCTGCTAAATTTAAGAAATTGGGTGCAAAAATACCCAGAGGGATTTTACTTTATGGACCACCAGGGGTAGGTAAAACCTTACTGGCTCGAGCTATCGCTGGTGAGGCAGGGGTTTCGTTCTTTAGTATTAGCGGCTCTGATTTTGTGGAGATGTTTGTAGGAGTTGGTGCTTCTCGAGTAAGAGATTTATTTAAACAAGCAAAGGCTAATGCCCCTTGTATTATTTTTATGGATGAAATCGATGCGGTAGGAAGACATCGGGGAGCCGGTTTAGGCGGAGGGCATGATGAGAGAGAGCAGACCTTAAACCAACTATTGGTAGAAATGGATGGTTTTGATCAAAATATAGGTGTAATAATGGTCGCTGCCACTAACCGTCCGGATATCTTAGATCCTGCACTACTGCGGCCGGGAAGATTTGATAGGCGGATTGTCATAGATAGGCCTGATATAGTAGGACGGGAAGGAATTTTAAAAATCCATGCCCGAGGTAAACCCTTAGCTAAAGATGTGGATATTAAGGTTTTAGCCAGAAGGACTCCCGGTTTTGTGGGTTCTGATTTAGCCAATATGGTAAATGAAGCTGCCCTATTGGCCTCCAGAGAGGGTAATAATGAAATCGGAATGGAAGAATTCGAAGCTGCTATAGATCGGGTTATTGCCGGACCAGAAAGAAAGAGTAGGCTAATTAGCGATAAAGAGAAAGAGATAATTGCTTATCATGAGTCGGGACATGCTATTGTGGCTAAAATGTTACCTAATTGTGATCCAGTGCATAAAGTTTCCATTATCCCCCGAGGAAATGCTATTTTAGGTTATACCTTACAACTTCCTACCCAGGATAGATACCTAATTAGTAAATTAGAATTAATGGATAAATTAGCAGTTTTATTGGGGGGTAGAGTAGCTGAAGATTTAATATTTAAAGATGTAACTACGGGAGCGCAGAATGACCTGGAAAGAGCTACTAAGATTGCCCGTCAGATGATAACTGAATATGGAATGAGTGAGGCTTTAGGACCTGTTACTTTAGGAAGAAAAGAACATGAAATATTTTTAGGCAGAGATATTTCCGAACAACGTGATTATAGTGAAGAGATTGCCAATAAAATAGACAAAGAAGTTAGAGAAATTGTTGAAAGTGCTTATTCTAAAGCCGAAGATATTTTAACTAAAAATAAAAGCAAATTGAAAAAGATTGCTCGTAATCTAATTAAAAGAGAAACTTTAGAAGGAAAAGAATTGGATGATTTATTAAATGGTGTAAAGTTAGCTAATCTAACCAAGTTTAAAGCAAACTTTTTATTAATTTGAAAATAATTAGTCGTTAGTGTTTAGTTAGCGTAGAGGTTGTAGCGTTTAGCGTATAGGATATTAGTTATCCAGTTACCTGGTTAGTCAGTTTACCAGTTAAAATAGAGGTTACGGGTTACGAGTTTCAAGTTTTATATCTTGTATCTTTTTAAACTGTAAACCGAAAACCGATAACTGAAAACATGTATTTATTACTTGATACTTAAATGATTTAAAAAATTTCATAATCTCTTAAAATATTTTTAATTAAAGAGGTGAATTGAAATGAAAGAGAAAGATGTAAACCCTACTAAAGAAAGAGAAAGCCAGAAAGAGGTAGGGAAGAAAAAGAAGGAAGAATGGCTTAAAAAAGAGAAGATAAAGATGGTTGAACAAAGGAAAGAGTATATGAGTTATCTTAAAGGGGTAATGCACAAGAAGGGATTTAACCCAAAATTAAAGAAGGATAAATTTTTAGGCGGAGTAAGGGGAAGAGGATAATAAAAAAATTTATTAAAAATATTTTTGAAAAAGAAGGATTTTTAGGATACGATAGAGTATATATATAGATACAGAACGATAATTCGCCTTTTCGGGTATAAAGGACTTTTAAATAAAGTGTAATTTTAATTTGTATATTTGATTGATAAGAACGAAAAAACGAAAAGGCAAATTAAATTAAAAGAGGAGGTGTAAAAAGGGAATATAAATATTTTGAAGATTTAGTTTTTAAATAAATAATCAAAAAATTAAAGGAGGAGAATGATTAATAATGAAAAAAAGCATTTTAATATTAATACTATCTTTAAGTTTAATAATGGGATTTAGTTTAGCAGCTCTTACAGCGCCAGTAACACTTGAATGGAATTTAGGTGCTGAACCCCCCACATTGGATCCCTCTCTAGCTACTGATACTACTTCGGTAGATGTAGTCGAACAATTATTTTTAGGTTTAACTGATTTTGATGATGGGACTATGGAAGTTATCCCGGAACTGGCTACTTCCTGGGAAGTATCAGAAGATGGTCTGGTTTGGGCTTTTCATCTAAGAAAAGATGTCAAATGGACTGACGGAACACCGGTTACTGCTCATGATATAGAATATGCAGTTAAGAGAACCTGTGACCCGGCTACTGCCTCTGATTATGCCTACGTTCTTTATATTATCAAAGGTGCTCAAGAGGTAAATACAGGTGAAATAACCGATCTAAATTACATAGGAGTAAAGGCGATAGATGATTATACCATTCAATTTGCCTTAACCCAACCCGCAGGTTACTTCCCTGCTATTGCCGGTATGTGGATTGCTCGACCTGTTCCCAAATGGGCTATCGAAAAATACGGCGAAAAATGGACTGAACCGGAAAATATAGTTACCAATGGTTCTTACCTTTTGACAAAATGGGCGCATGAAGACGAAATAATTCTGGAGAAAAATCCTGATTATTTTGGTGCCGATGATGTACAGATAGAAGTAGTCCATTGTGTGATGATTGTAGAAGATTCTACTTCTATGGCCATGTACGAAGACGGGAAATTAGATGATTCACCAGTCCCCTTGGATGATATGGATAGGGTAAAAGCAGATCCGGTATTAAGCAAAGAATTGAAAATAGGTCCTTACTTATGCACCTACTATTATGGATTTAACAATACCAAACCACCTTTTGACAACCCTTTAGTTCGTAAAGCTTTTTCTGCTGCTATTGATAGGCAATCTTTAATTGATTATGTTCTTAAAGGAGAACAAGTACCAGCTACTACCTTTAGTTGTCCGGGAATTTTTGGCCATGTTTTGCCTTCAGAAGGTGTAGGTATTGGTTATGACCCGGATGCAGCAAGAAAATATTTAGCTGATGCCGGATATCCTGAAGGTAAAGGCCTTCCGGAAGTTACTTTAATGTTTAACACCTCTGAAGGTCATTCGAAGATTGCACAGACCATTCAGCAAATGTGGACAGAAGTATTAGGAGTAGAGGTTAATGTAACTAACCAGGAATGGGGAGTATATCTTAAAACTGTAAATGAAGATGCCCCTCAAGTCTACCGTATGGGTTGGTGTGCCGATTACCCTGATGCTAACAATTGGCTTCTCGAAGTCTTCCACTCTACTCTTAGTGCAAATCCAATTAAATGGCATAATGCAGAATATGATAGAGTAACAGAAGAAGCGGCTAAAGCATCTGATCCGGCAAAAAGATTAGAACTTTACAAACGGGCAGAACAGATACTCTGTGAAGAAGAAGCTGCCATAGCTCCTATCTACTTCTATACCACAGTAAGGCTAACCAAACCTTACTTACAACGTACCGTTGCCCCAATGGGTGGAGAACATTTCAAGGATTGGAGAATTACAAAATAGCAGAATCAGAATTAAAGAATATCGATTTGTTTTAGTTTCTTTAAAATAGCCATGCATCCCTAAATATAATAAGAGGATTGCATGGCTATTTTTTGCCTTTATTTTTTTTCATTTTATGATATAATATTTTGGTAATATCTTAATTTAAGCGTATAGAAATTTCTTTTTTCTGTAAACCCTAATTAGTGAACAGCATTTAGTAATTAAACGAAAAATGAAAAGCATAAAACGCAAAACTATAACTCAAAATTAAAAATTAAAAGAAAAAGTTTTGAGTTTTAAATTATGGTTTTTCGTTTTTCGCTCTAAATTTTTAATTTAATTAGGACAAGTGCCTTATTGATATAAAACTAAACACTACCCGTTATACGTTATGCTATATAATAACAATTAATTTAATTATTATTTTTATTTATCTGATGTTATAATATAAACTTAATAAAAATTAAAAAGAAAGGGAGAGAGTATGATCAATTATATTGTTAGAAGAGTTTTATGGGCTATACCGGTTTTATTGATAATATCTTTGGTGACTTTTGGTTTAGGCCATGCTATTCCCGGAGGTCCTTTTGATAGAGAAAAACCATTACCAGTGGAGATCATTGCCAACTTAGAAGCTTATTATGGTTTAGATGATCCTTTATGGAAACAATACACTGATTATTTATGGAATGCCCTTCACGGTGATTTTGGTCCTTCTTATTCTTCTCGAAGCAGGACGGTAAATGATATTATAAGCGATCATTTTCCCGTTTCGGCTCAATTGGGGGTATTAGCTTTAATGGTAGCTATGGTGGTGGGGATTCCTCTAGGGATGGTTTCTGCTTTGAAACAGAATTCTTCTCTGGATTATTTCTGTATGTTCTTTGCTTTATTGGGGGTTTCTGTTCCGGCAATGACTTTAGGGCCACTACTAGTCTGGTTTTTTGCTTTAAAGTTACACATTTTACCAGTAGCCCGATGGGGAACCTGGCAGCAGGCTATTATGCCAGCTTTTGCTTTGGGAATAGGAAGTGCTGCTCTTTTAGCCCGGTTAACCAGAGCGAGTATGCTGCAGGTGATTAGAGAAGATTACATCAGGACAGCAAGGTCAAAAGGAGTCTCAGAAAAAAATGTTACCGTCCATCATGCGCTAAAAAATGCCCTTATTCCGGTGGTAACTGTAATAGGTCCTATGTTTGCTGCCTTAGTTACCGGTTCTTTAATTGTAGAGCAGATATTTGCTATTCCGGGTTGCGGTAAATATTTCGTAACCAGTATTACTAATCGTGATTATCCTGTAGTTTTAGGTATCATGTTACTTTATGCAGTTTTAATAATTGCAGCTAATCTATTGGTTGATATCACTTATGCATGGATTGACCCTCGGATTAAATATACTTAGAATTATTACAAAATAAGGAGGATATATTATTTTGGAAGTAAAATTAAAAGAAAAAAAGCAAATTATTGGTGAAACATTTATTCCTGAAAGACCCGAGGTAAATCTATGGAAAGATGCCTTTCGAAGGATGTGTAAAAATAAAATGGCTTTACTGGGCGCGGTAATCATTACGGTCTTGTTTATTTTTGCTATTTTTGCTCCTTATATTGCTCCTTATCATTATGCCGAAGGCAGCTTAAAAGATAATTTTGCTCAACCGGGGTCTAAATTTTTACTAGGAGCAGATTTTATGGGCAGAGATCTCTTAAGCAGGATTATTTACGGAATCAGAATATCATTAAGTGTAGGAATAGTCGGGGCTGTTACTGCCTTTGTAATAGGAGTGTTTTACGGAGTTATTTCGGGGTATTATGGCGGGAAAATCGATAATATTATGATGCGTATTGTTGATGTTATGTATGGTTTTCCCACTTTATTATTAATTATTTTATTGATGGTACTTTTTAAATCTACTTTTTCCGTAGCTACCCCCGGGACTTTTGCTGGATACCTGAATACTATTGATAGGGCTTTTGGCGGACTATTCTTTATCTTTATCGGAATAGGAGTTACCTCCTGGATTGGAATGGCCAGAATTGCCCGAGGAATGGCCCTCTCCTTACGGGAAAAGGAATTTGTAGAAGCCGCTCGGGCAACAGGAAACAGTAATTTACAGATAATATTTAAACATGTGTTACCCAATTTAATAGGTCCTTGTATTGTAAGAGTAACTCTGGCAATACCCGGATATATTACTTTTGAAGCATTTTTAAGTTTTATCGGTTTAGGAGTGAATCCTCCTACTCCGAGCTGGGGAATGTTGATATCAGAGGGATATAAGGCAATGCGTTCTTTTCCTCATTTAGCTATATACCCCGGATTAGCCCTGGCTATTACCATGATAGCTTTTAATTTTATGGGTGATGGATTACGCGACGCTTTAGATCCGCGCATGAAATAAGCTTATTTGTGCGCCCGTAGCTCAATGGATAGAGCAGGGGCTTCCTAAGCCCTTGGTTGGAAGTTCGACTCTTCTCGGGCGTACCATAGTTAAAATTGTTTATCTAAAATAATTAAATTGTATAAGAATTTCCTTTTTTCGTGGGAGCCTGCTCTATTAAAAACGGAAAATGGGTCGGATAAATCCGGCTACTTTAAAAGAAATATTTTGGATGGAAAAAGTTTTAAGTTTTAAACTATGGTTTTTAGCTTTTAGCTTTAAGTTTTTAGTTTATTGATTTAGCCTATACGCTAAACGCTGTACGCTCAACGCTGTACTAATGCTATCGACTAATTTATTAGAGGATTTTTAAATGAAAATTGATTTAGCTGATCAAATTGAAAACATCTTGTTGGGTTCTATCGATAAAAATATCAAGCAAGGTAATTTTAAGATTAAGGATATCCCTAAGATAATATTACTAATCCCTAAAGATAAATCACACGGTGACTTATCCACTAATATCGCTATGCAATTAGCTCGAGAATTAAGGGTAAAACCCCTGGACATTGCAAATTTTATTGTAAGCAATTTAGATATTCAGGGTACAATTGTAGATAAAGTCAAAATTGCCGGCCCAGGTTTTATCAATTTTTCCTTGAGTGAAAATTGGCTATATAAGGTTATAGATGAAATTAGAGAACAGGGAGAGAATTACGGTAAAGTAAATTTAGGTAAAGGGAAGAGGGTTCAAGTAGAATTTGTTAGCGTTAATCCTACCGGCCCCCTACATGTGGGCCATGGGAAATGTGCAGCAGTAGGAGATGCATTAAGCAGTATATTAAAAGCAGCAGGATACGAAGTAGAAAAAGAATATTATATAAATGACCAGGGGAGACAGATTGATCTTTTAGGTGAATCGGTTAAAGTAAGATATAATAACCTTTTGGGAGAAAAGAAAGAATTTCCCGATGATGGCTATAAAGGCGAATATATTGTCGATATAGCCAAAGAAGTTATAGGTAAATTTCAAGATAAGTATAAAGGAAGAGACGATAAAGAAAGTCGAGAATTTTTTAGGGAGTTTACTTTAAAAAAGATTTTATCAGGAATTAAAAAAGATTTAAAAGATTTTGGAGTAGAATTTGATGTTTGGTTTAGTGAAAGATCGCTTTATAAACAGAATAAACTTCAAGAAGTAATAGAATTACTCAAGCAGAAAGATTTTCTTTATGAAAAAGAAGGTGCACTCTGGTTAAAGTCCACTGAATTTGGTGACGAAAAAGACAGAGTAGTAATTCGGGAAAATAATATCCCCACTTATCTTGCATCTGATATTGTTTATCATCAAAATAAATATCAACGGGGATTTGACAAAGTAATAGATATTTGGGGTGCTGACCACCATGGTTATATTAAAAGGATGAAAGCAGCAGCACAAGCTTTGGGTTATCCTGAAGGTTTTTTGGATGTACTAATCGTGCAATTCGTAACCTTAATAAAAAATGGCAAAGAAGTGGGAATGTCTACTCGAGGAGGAAAATTCGTCACCCTAAGAGATTTAATACGAGAAGTAGGCAAAGACGTGGCTCGTTATTTCTTTTTAATGAGAAGTTATGATAGTCATACGGAGTTTGACTTAGATGTGGCTAAATCTCAATCTATGGAAAATCCCGTATATTATATTCAATATGCTTATGCGCGGATATGTAGTATAATAAAAAAGGCAGAACAAGAAGGAATAAAACTCGGTAAAAACAAAGAAGTTAATCTCCACTTATTGGATAAAGAGGAAGAGATTGAATTGATTAAAAAGTTATCTTCCTTAAAAGAAGTAGTTAGAAAGAGTGCTTTAACCTGGAAACCGCACCTCTTAACTACTTATCTTTATGATTTAGCTTCTTCGTTTCATAAGTATTATACCGTACACCGGGTAATTACTGAAGATATAGAATTAACTAAAGCTCGCTTGATATTAATCGATTGCACCAGGATAGTATTGCTTAATGCTCTTAATATTTTAGGGATTTCAACTCCGGAGAGTATGTAGGATAGCGTATAGCGGGTAGCGTTTAGCGGATAGGATATTAGTTATCCAGTTACCCGGTTACCCAGTTTACCAGTTAAAATAGAGGTTACAAGTTGCAGGTTGCAAGTTTCAAGTTTTAAAAAACCTTTACAGTAAACTGAAAACTGATTTTCTTTATCTAAAAACTATAAACTAATAACTAAAAACCAAGAACTAACGACTATATGGGAGAAGTAGATGGATAAGACAAGATTTATAATAATTACCGGTCTGTCCGGAGCAGGAAAAAGTATAGCAGTCAAATGCTTTGAGGATTCTGGTTTTTTCTGTGTAGATAATATTCCTTCCCAACTAATCCTCAAATTTGCGGAAATTTGTTTGAAGTCAAAAGGGAAACTGTCAAAAATTGCTTTAGTGGTAGATGTAAGAGGAGGAATCTTTTTTGAAGAACTATACAAATCACTCGATTATCTAAAAGAATTAGGAATTAATCGAGAAATATTATTTTTAGAAGCAAGTGATGAGATGTTGATGCACCGATTTAGCGGAACCAGGAGAAAACATCCTCTAAATATTTCCAACAGTATTTTGAAGAACATTCACGCGGAAAGGGAACAACTAAACGAATTAAGGTCACAAGCCAACCTAATTATAGATACTTCTGATTTAACTCCCAAACAATTAAGTAATGAAATTATCAGGAATTTTGTAAAAGGAAAAAAACAAAAGATTCGGATAACCCTAATTTCCTTTGGATATAAATATGGCATTCCCACAGATGTCGACATAGTCTTTGATGTTAGATTTCTTCCCAACCCCTTCTATATAGATAAATTAAAAAATTTGCCGGGGACCAATGAGGAGATCGAAAAATATGTAACCGAATTTCCAGTAACCCGACATTTTATGGAAGTTTATTTTGATTTATTAAATTATTTAATTCCTTATTATCTTAAAGAAGGCAAGACATATATATCTATTGCTTTCGGGTGTACCGGAGGCAGACATAGATCGGTGACTTTAATAAATAATTTAGCAAATTATTTAAAGGGGAAAAAATATAAGTTATTTGTGAAACACAGAGATATGAACAAAGATGAAATAAAGATTCAAAGTGACTTATGAGATTTTATTAAAAACTCAAAGTGAAAAGAGCAGAGCCATAGAATGTTATTTTCTTACCGAGTAAAAAATGAATTAGCCAGAATAATTCCCAAGGATATATCTAAACAGAAGGATGAATTGCTGGCATTTATAAAATTAAAAGGAAATATAGATAAATCGGGTCAGAAAAAAAATATAATTATTATCTTAGAAGACCCTACTACCACGCGGACTGCTTATAATTTGATTAAAAGGGTTTTTAAAATTTTTCCCTCAGTTGAAAAAGAAAATTTATCGAATACAAAAAAACATTATAAAGTTAAATTTCCTTTTTTAAAAGAAACCGAGAGAATTTTAAAAGAATTGAATTTAAACTGGGGGAATGAACCTGTACACGATAAACAGTATATAGGAGAAAAAAGGTCAAATTTAAATAAAAATTTTTCTAAAGATTCATATTTAAGAGGAGCCTTTTTGGTAAATGGATTTGTAAATGATCCGGAAAAGATGTATCACTTGGAAATTTCTACAAAGGATGAAGGGGAAGCAAATTTTATTCATACTCTCTTTGACTATTACGGTTTAAACTCTCGGATAAGTTTTTGGAAGAAGAAATGGGTAGTATATTTAAAGAGAGGGGATAGCATATTTGAATTTTTAAGATTAATCGGGCTTCAAAATGCTTTATTATATTTTCAGGATATAAGAACCAGAAAAGATGTGTTAAATACTGTAAATAGATTAGTTAATTGCGAAACAGCAAATTTAGATAAGATAGTTCTTTCTGCTGCTAAACAGTTACACGATATTGATGTGATAGAAAAAAAAATAGGCTTGCAGCATATTTCACCAAGATTATCATTGGTAGCCGAAGTACGTAAAAATTTGCCTTATGCCAGTTTACAGGAATTAGTTGAGGAAGTAGATTTTAAAATTACTAAATCGGGAATTTATCATCGATTAAAGAAGATTTCTCAGATTGCGGAAAATTTATGAACCATAAAAATTATTTTTTTCACTCGATACTCGATACTTTCTTTTGTTAGTACAAGTTTTAGCGGGATAGTTAAAAAGAAGAATACTATCTTTTTCTGTCTTCTTTCTTCTTTTCCAACTATACGCTAAACGCTGTACGCTCTACGCTATAATTTTACTCGATACTATATTTACAAAATAAGGATTAAATTTGGTATATTAAAAACTTTTTGGTAAAATAAAATAACTATATTAATGAGGGGGAATTAAAATGGCAAACGTAATCTTAAAGAATCTTTCTAAGAAATTTAAAGAAGTCACTGCGGTAGATAATGTAAACATAGAAATAAAGGATAAGGAATTTGCAGTCTTGGTCGGTCCATCTGGTTGTGGGAAGACTACGACCTTGCGAGCAATTGCTGGTTTAGAAGAAGCAACTTCCGGAGAAATCTATATCGGCGATAGGTTGGTAAATGATGTCCAGCCTAAAGATAGGGATATTGCTATGGTATTTCAAAACTACGCTCTTTATCCTCATATGGATGTTTATAATAACATGGCTTTTGGCCTGAAATTGCGGAAATTTCCCAAGAAAGAAATAGACCAAAGAGTGCAGGAAGCTGCCGAGATTTTAGGGATTGAAAACTTATTAAAGAGAAAACCTAAACAACTCTCCGGTGGACAAAGACAGCGAGTAGCAGTAGGAAGAGCGATCGTAAGAAAACCAAAAGTGTTTTTATTTGATGAACCTCTTTCGAATTTGGATGCCAAGTTAAGAGTGGCAATGAGGGCAGAAATTAGCAAGCTTCACCGTAGATTAGAGGCTACTATCATTTATGTGACTCATGATCAAGTAGAAGCAATGACTATGGCTACTAGAATATTTATCATGAATGAGGGGCGAGTACACCAAATAGGTGCACCTTTAGAAGTTTATAGAAAACCGAATAATAAATTTGTGGCTGGTTTTATCGGTTCTCCGGCAATGAATTTTATAGACTCCAAAATTGTAAAGGAAAATGGAGACTATTTTATCGATGCCGAAAGTTTTAAAGTAAAGGCTCCTCAGGCTTTTTATTCCAAAATAGCAGATTATGCCGGGAAGGAAGTGATTTTTGGAGTTAGACCCGAGGATCTTCATGATAAACAATTTATTTCCCAAATTACACCTTCTGCTTTGAATACGATAAATACCAAAGCAGAAGTGATTGAACCCCTGGGGGCAGAGATCTTTATTTACCTTACTTGTGGGAAGCATTCTATAATAGGGAAAATGGATTCACGTACCCAGATAGAAGTCGACCAAAATATGGAAGCAGTATTAGATATGGAAAAGACTCATATTTTTGATCCCAAGACTTTGTTGGTTATAGTTTAGACGAAGTTTAATTTAAGTTTTAGTACTGTGGAGTTTGTGAGATGAAACCTGAATTATCGTTGACACAAAAACAAAAATTAATTCTTACTCCCCAATTATATCAAGCAATTAATATATTACAATTAAATTTGGTTGAACTAAAAGTTTTAATCGATGAAGAATTAGTAGATAATCCCTTATTAGAAGTTAAACAAGAAACAGATTCAATAACAGAAAAAGTAAACCAAGAGGAAAATACTTTAACTCAAACCGAAGAACCTAACGAAAGAAGAGAAGAGAATAACTTTGATGATTGGTTAAGTTATCTCAAAGAAAAAGATTATCGACCTTTGCCTAATAGACCTGTAGCAGAGAAAGAAAATAGATATGAAAATATTATTTATTATAAAGAATCATTACAAGATTATCTGCTAGTTCAATTAGGTACAGCGGTAAGCAGTGATATTGATTATAAAATCGGTGAATATATAATAGGCAACATAGATGATAACGGTTATTTAACCGTTGCCTTAGATGATATTTCTCTTGATTTAAACATAAAAAGAGATAAAACAAAAAAGATATTATCTTTGATTCAAAGTTTTGACCCACCTGGAGTGGGAACAAGAAATCTAAAAGAATGTTTATTAATCCAGATAAAATATCTGGGCATTAGCGATATAAAAATTGAGAAGATAATAAAATACCATTTGCAGGATTTAGCCCGGAGATCATTTAAAAAAATTGCTAAAGATCTGAAAATATCTGTATCGGTAGTTCAATTTTTGGCTGATGTAATTAAAAACTCCCTTGACCCCAAACCTGGCAGAAGAGTGGGAAACTCCAAGGAAATTAAATATATACTTCCCGATTTGGTAATAATGCGGAAAATGGGAGGAGGATACAGAGTAATTTTGAATGATAGCTATTTGCCTCAAATAGAGATAAATCATTACTATAAAAGAATTTTAGAGGCAGGTAATAGTATTCCCCCTTATGGTAAAGGAAAATTAGATAAAAAGGGAAGTGTTTCTGACCATAAAACTAAAGATACTAAAAAATATGTTGAAGGAAAATTAAATTCTGCTAAGTGGTTGATTAAAGGTATAGAGCAGAGAAAAAAAACTATATATCGTATTGCCGAAACTTTGGTAGAATACCAGAAGGATTTTTTAGACAAAGGTATTTTATTTATAAAACCCCTGACTTTAGGGGAGGTAGCAGATAGGTTAGATATTCATGAGTCTACCGTATCCAGGGCGATTCATAACAAAATTGTGCAAACCCCCCGGGGACTCCTCAAGGTGAAATTTTTATTTTCTAAAGGAGTGGACAAGAAAAGCGCTAACCGGTTCTTTGCTTAATCGGAATACCTAATCTTACCGCCAATAAATCCTTCTTTAAAGCAGTGGCTACCCTTATGGATTCTTCTGCTTTATTTTTAAAAGTATCTATTAAAATAATTCGAGGTACATTTTCGGGCGTACATGTGTTGCAAACTTGAGCTTCTTTAATAGTGTCACCCGAGATAATCATTTCGGTATAAGGTATAATTCCCAGAAATGTTTCCCATCCAAGACGCCCAATATTTCTTGAGCTCTTACGAAATATATATCAGTAGTTAGTCCCTTTTCTATTTCTTCATGGGTAGCTGAAAAAATTTTCTATTTGAATCAATAGAATGATTTTCTATTTCACTAACTGAACCAATGGGTTTATCTATTCTTCTAAAGATTTCCTTCTATTTAATTAAGCTAAGCAAAAGGGAAGATAACATAAAAAGCACTGCTACCACAGTAGTAAGCTTCATTAAAAATGCTTCTTTACCTTTCTTCCCGCCATAATCTGCAGTTGTTCCTCCACCAAATATACCTGAAGCTCTACTTGACTTTCTCGCCTGAAGTATCACTACCAAGATCAAAGCTATACTGATAACAATTTGAATAACCATTAAAGCTACTGGCATCTTTAACTCCTCTCATAAAAATAAGATTAAAATAATCAAAGAGAAACCTCTCTGAAATTCTTAAATTTATTATGTTTATTTTATCAATAATTCCAGTTTTTCATTCTAACATAATTATATGTTAAGTTCAAGATAAAAATCCGTATTGAGTATCGTGTATTGCGTATTGCGTAAAGAAAAAATAAAAGCAATAGTTAAAAAATTATTATTTTCTTTCGTAAAGTACCCCGCTAAAGTTTACGTTAATTTTATAATATTTTAGCTGCTTTTACTATTTGAGAGAAACTTAAGGTATTTAAACTTGCTCCTCCCACTAAAGCCCCATCAATATCAGATTCATTCATAAATTCATCAATATTTTTAGTATCTACGCTTCCTCCATACAAGATTCTTATTCGTTCAGCTATTTTACTTCCATATTTAGAGGAAAATAATTCCCTAATAAATTTAATTATTAAATTGGCATCCTGCGAGCTACTAGACCTACCTGTACCGATAGCCCATATAGGTTCATAGGCAATAATTATTCTTGCTGCTAAAGTAGAATCTATTTTTGGAAATAGAGCCTTAATCTCTTGTTCTATTATACTCTCGGTTTTACCACTTTCCTTTTCCTCTAAATTTTCGCCCACACATACAATAGGCATAAGATTAACTGAAAGCGCAACTTCTGTCTTTCTGGCAACTTCTTCAGAAGTTTCCTTAAAATATTGCCTTCTCTCGGAATGCCCCAATATAACATATTCACAACCCACATCTTTAAGCATTGGGGGAGATGTTTCTCCGGTAAATGCCCCTTTTGTTTCCCAAAACATGTTCTGAGCTCCCAGATGAATGTTTGTCCCATTAATTATCTCTTTTACCACCCAAAGAGAAGTAAAGGGTGGACAAACTACAATATCTACTCCCTCAATTCCACGAACAAAATCCCTTAGTTCTTTAACTAAAGATACTGATTCTACAATGTTTTTATTCATCTTCCAATTGCCAGCAATTACTGGAACACGCATTATTTTAACCCCCATCTGTCTAATTTAGTCTTTAGTATTTAGTTTTTTGTTCTTGGTTTATGGTTTATGGTTTTTAGATATAGAGGATCGGTTTTCAGTAAAAATAAACCCTAGCAATCAACTCTCCGCTTTCTATCTGCAAACCTGTAACTTGCAACCTGTAACCCGAAACTAGTTACTTATTACACATCAGTCATAACTTTTTACTTGTTCTCTTCGCTATATACTAAATACTAAATACGATATACGATATACTAATTTATTTCCAGATATATTTTATAAGATCTAAGATTCTGCAGGAATAAGCCCATTCATTATCATACCAGGCTATAATTTTAGCTAAATTACCATCTATTACCAGTGTAGACAATCCATCAACAATAGAAGAATAAGAGTTACCGTTAAAATCTTTGGAAACTAAAGGTTCTTCAGTATAATCTAAAATTCCCTTTAAACTCCCCTGTGAGGCTTCTTTAAAAGATTGATTAATCTCTTCCGGACTTGTTTTTTTCTTTAGCACTACCGTTAAATCCACTACTGAAACATTGGGTGTAGGAACACGAAAAGCCATACCTGTTAATTTTCCTTTTAATTCCGGGATTACTAAACTTGTTGCCTGTGCTGCTCCGGTAGTAGTTGGGATCATGGATAGCGCCGCTGCTCTGGCTCTTCTTAAATCTTTATGTGGGAGGTCCATTAAATTCTGATCTGCAGTATAAGAGTGTATGGTGGTCATAACCCCTTTCTCGATTCCAAATATATCGTTTAGAACCTTTGCAACTGGCGCAAGGCAATTAGTTGTACAGGAAGCATTAGAAATGATATGATGTTCTTCAGGTATATACTTATCTTCATTAACACCTATTACTATCGTTATGTCCTCTCCTTTAGCAGGAGCAGATATAACCACTTTTTTTGCTCCAGCAGTTAAGTGTTTTGAAGCTCCTTCTCTATCTCTAAAAATCCCCGTAGATTCAATAACAACTTCTACCCCTAAATCTTTCCAGGGAAGATTAGAAGGGTCCCTTTCACTTAATACTTTTAACCTTCTCTCTCCAACCAAAATAGTATCATTTTCCAATTTTACTTCTGGCAATTTACCATGAACAGAATCATATTTTAATAGATGGGCTAATGTTTTAGCATCGGTTATATCGTTTACTGCTACAAAATCTATTTCTTTGTCTTTTAACCCGGCTCTAAAAACATTCCTCCCAATTCTTCCGAATCCGTTAATTCCTACTTTTATTGTCATTTCTCTCCTCCTTATTTTTTACTTTATATTTTTTTAGTTAGCTGGTTAGTTGGTTAACTGGTTAGCTAGTTCGTTAACTTATTTAATATTGATTTATTAACCAAATAACGAGGTAACCAAGTAACTATCTAACCAAACAACTAAGTTCCAAACCTTTTACGCAGATTAGAGGATGGTATTTTTAATATCTCCCGGTATTTAGCTACTGTTCGTCGGGAAATATTTACCCCGCCTTTTTCGCTCAATAAATCTACTAACTTCTGGTCGCTCCATGGTTTTAAACAATTCTCATTATCGATATATTCTTTTATTAATTTTTTTACTTTATCAGTAGAAACAGTTTCTCCGCTTTTCTTGTCCACTCCTTTAGAAAATAAAAATTTCACCTTGAGGAGTCCCCGGGGGG